>WGBJ01000309.1 GCA_015494385.1 Marinosulfonomonas sp. | reverse complement strand
CGCTAGCACTGTTGTGCCGCTGGATTTCGCCCGCCTGCCGTTGATTGCTGTGATCGGCGCGGTTTACTACGGCGAGGCGCTGGATATTTACGTCTTTGCCGGTGCCGTGCTGATCTTTGCCGCCAACTATCTGAACATCCGTTATTCCCAGAGCGGTTGACCCCTGCCGCCCTGCAATCTACCTAGGAACAAAGAATAATCACGGATCGCGATCATGTTCTATAATTCCGCAGACGACTGGAACAACGCCGCCCACAAGCGTGTGGCGCTGTTTGGCATGTCCGGCCTTGGCAAAACCCATGTCGCCAATATCCTGCGCCGTGACGGGCACTGGTTTCACTACAACGTGGATTATCGCATCGGCACCCGCTATATGGGCGAATTCATCGTTGATAATTTCAAACGCGAGGCGATGAAAAATCCGTTTCTGGCGGAGCTGCTGCGCACCGACAGTATCGATATTTCCTCGAATATCTCGTTCGACAATCTGGCCCCGCTATCGACCTATCTGGGCAAGCCGGGCAACCCCGATCTGGGCGGGCTGGCGTTCGAGGATTATATGCACCGTCAAAGCCAGCACCGCATTGCCGAGATCAACGCGCTGAGCGATACGGGCCACTTTATCAATCGGGCGCAAACCCTTTATAAGTATGATAATTTCATATGTGATACTGGCGGGTCGATCTGCGAGGTAGTGGAGCCTGACAATGAAAATGACCCAGTGTTGCGGCATCTGTCGGACAATCTGTTGCTGGTCTGGATCAAGGGAACCGAGGCCCATGCAGACCAGTTGATCGAACGTTTCAACGCCGCGCCCAAGCCGATGTATTACCCGCCCGAAATCATGCGCGATATGTGGGCGCGGTACCTGGCCGAAAAGGGCCAGAGCGAAGCCGAGGTAAACCCCGATGACTTCATCCGCTGGGGGTATGCCGAGGCACTGCACCACCGCCAGCCGCGCTATGAAGCCATGGCTGAAAACTGGGGGGTGACGGTGGCCGCCGAGGATGTGGCGCAGGTCGGAACCCCTGCGGATTTTGACGCTATGATCGCCGATGCCATCACCAACAAGACCCGCTAGGACACTGATATGCCTATAAGAATTCCATCCACCCTGCCCGCCTTTGACATCCTGTCGAATGAAGGCGTGATGGTGATGTCCCAGCGCCACGCCGACAAGCAGGACATCCGCCCGCTGAACATCGCGCTGCTGAATCTGATGCCGGAAAAGATTAAAACGGAAACCCAGTTCGCCCGCCTGATCGGCGCGACCCCGCTACAGCTGGAGCTGACCCTGATCCGCATGTCGGAACACAAAAGCAAAACCACCTCGGAATCGCATATGGGCGCGTTTTACGAGCCGTTTCAGGCGGTGAAGGATCGCAAATTCGACGGGCTGATCATCACCGGCGCGCCGATCGAACATCTGCCGTTTTCCGATGTGACCTATTGGGATGAATTGCAGGAAATATTCGACTGGACCCAGACCAATGTGCATTCCACATTCGGCGTTTGCTGGGGTGGGATGGCGATGATCAACCATTTCCACGGGGTTGATAAACATATGCTGGATGCCAAGGCCTTCGGCTGTTTTCGCCATCAGAACAAGAAGCCTACATCGCCTTATTTGCGTGGCTTTTCTGATGATTGCGTCATTCCGGTCAGCCGCTGGACGGAAATGCGCCAGGATGAAATCGATAGCCGCGACGGGCTGGTCACGCTGCTTGCCAGTGACGAGGTTGGCCCCTGTCTGGTGCAGGACGATGCCCATCGGGCGCTCTATATTTTCAACCATTTCGAATATGACACCGATACCCTGAAAGGCGAATATGACCGCGACGTTGCCAAGGGTAAGCCGATCAATGTTCCGGTGAATTATTACCCCGATGATGACCCGTCCAAACCGCCGCTGAACCGTTGGCGCAGCCACGGGCATTTGCTCTATACCAACTGGATCAGCGAAATCTATCTGACCACACCGTTTGACCAACGCTTGATTGGTCAGGCCATGACCGATTTGCGGGGCTAGTTTAAACGCCCCCTGCACCCCATATACGCCTAAGGAGGCAGACAAATGACATTGCCCTTTGACGGAGCCATTTCCAAATTCTTCGAAGAAACCGCACCTGAAGAGGTGCGGCAGGCCATCCTGAATGCTGGCAAAAAGGATATTCTGTCGCCCAGTTACCCTTACAAAAAACGTATGGGGCGCAAGGAATACGAAGACACCATGACCGCGCTGCAAATCGAGCTGGTAAAGTTCCAGTCCTGGGTCAAAGCCTCTAAAACGCGCGTTGCAGTGTTGTTCGAGGGGCGGGACGCGGCTGGAAAAGGTGGCTCTATCAAGCGGATACACGAAAATCTTAATCCACGGGTGGCGCGGGTGGTGGCGCTGTCCAAACCCTCGGATCGCGAGGCAACCCAGTGGTATTTCCAGCGCTATATCAAGCATCTGCCCGCCGGTGGCGAAATAGCCCTGTTTGACCGCTCCTGGTATAATCGCGGCGTGGTGGAACATGTGTTCGGCTTTTGCACCCCCGAGCAGCGCCACAGCTTTTTCTGGCAACTGCCCGAGTATGAGGAAATGCTGGTGGATGAAGGTATCCATTTCACAAAAATCTGGCTGAATGTCGGACGGGCCGAACAGTTGCGCCGTTTTCTGGCGCGGGAAAAAGACCCGCTAAAGCAATGGAAACTAAGCTGGATTGATGTTGAAGGGTTGAACCGCTGGGATGCCTATTCGGATGCGATCGAGGAAACTTTTACCCGCAGCCATACCGAAACCGCGCCCTGGACCGTGATCCGCTCGGACGACAAACGCCGCGCGCGCATTGCGGTGATCCGGTCGGTTCTGAGCGGGATTGACTATGACGGCAAGGATGAAACCGTTGCCTGCGCGCCGGATGATAAAATCTGTGGCGGGCCGGAAATGTGGGTAGACTAAACTATGCGCAAACGCGGCTATCACCACGGCAACCTGCGCGCAGCCCTGATCGATGCGGCGCTAAAGCTGATCGAGGAAAAGGGGCCGACCGGCTTCACCCTGTCCGAGGCCGCAAAACAGGCGGGCGTCACCCCCGCTGCCGTTTATCGCCACTTCAAGGGGCGCGAAGACCTGATCGCAAGCGCGGCCCTGCAGGGCTATGTGATATTCGGCGAACTGATGGAATATGCCGCAGAGGGTAAAACCGGACTGGATGCGTTCGAAACATCAGGACGGGCCTATCTGGCCTTTGCCCGCAAATATCCGGGCCATTACATTGCCATGTTCGAAAGCGGTATTTCGGTGAACCATTCACCGGAACTGGCCCATGCCTCGGGCCAGGCGCTGGGACAGTTGGAGAAGGCTGCCGCCCTGCTGACGGAACATATGCCCGCCGACAAACGCCCGCCCGCATCCATGGTGGCAGCGCATATCTGGGC
>WGBJ01000308.1 GCA_015494385.1 Marinosulfonomonas sp. | reverse complement strand
GTTCCCAACAGGGTGACCAGAATCAAAAGGGGCACAACCGCGATGTCCTGCAACAGCAAAATCGAAAAAGTGGTCAGGCCAAAGCGGGTGGGGCGTTCCCCCCGTTCGACCAGCAATTGCAGCACAAATGCGGTCGAAGACAGCGCCAGCCCGCCGCCGATGATTATGGCCGAATCCAATCCCGCCCCCAGTGCAGATGCAACGCCAGCTATGGCGCCACCGGTAATCAGAACCTGCAATGTGCCCAGACCGAACACCTTGCTGCCCAGCGTTTTTAGGCGCGAGACAGAAAGCTCAAGCCCGATCATGAACAGCAGGAATACAACGCCCAGTTCTGCCAGACTGTGTGCGGCCTTTGTGTCGCCAATCAGGCCAAAAGCATGGGGGCCAATTATAACACCGGCCGCAAGATATCCCAAAATCGGGCTGGTGCGAAACCGCTGGAAAACCGGCACGACAATAACTGCGGCAGCCAGAAAGATCAGAACGTCCAGCAGATATTCAGAATGGCCCAATTCATGCCCCCGTGCGTATTTGTGAAATGGCAAATCAGAAAGCGCATCCGAAAGCGACACTGCTGTCATTTCTGCCCGTTATCAAAGATTGCCCGCAAATGCTGTTTACATCCAAAACGCAAGCCTGTCCGGCTTTTTGTCCGAAATTCCTGTGAAAATGTCTATTCGCGCCGGTTTGGTAACCAATCCTTCAACCCATTTGTGCGAAAACACCGCATACCCCCCTTGCAGGGGTCCGAACGCACTACTAAGACTTGGGGAAGGTAACGCGCGCAGTATTCGCGCCAGCAGCAGGCAGGTGACCATGAACGATCCGTATGAACACTATATGAACAACCTTGTGCCGATGGTGGTTGAACAAACCGCCCGTGGCGAGCGCGCCTATGATATCTTCTCGCGCCTTCTGAAAGAACGGATCATTTTCATTACCGGTCCGATCCATGATGGCATGTCGAGCCTGATTGTGGCGCAGCTATTGCACCTCGAAGCCGAGAACCCGAAAAAAGAAATCTCGATGTATATCAATTCGCCTGGCGGGGTGGTCACATCGGGGCTGTCGATTTACGACACCATGCAATACATCAAACCCAAGGTTTCGACGCTGGTCGTCGGCCAGGCTGCCAGCATGGGCTCGCTCTTGCTGACCGCGGGCGCCAAGGGGATGCGTTTCTCGCTGCCGAACAGCCGGATCATGGTGCATCAGCCATCCGGCGGGTATCAGGGGCAGGCAACGGACATCATGATCCACGCGCAGGAAACCCAGAAACTGAAGGACCGGTTGAACCAGATCTATGTCAGCCACACCGGCCAGAAGATGAAAGATGTGGTCGAGGCGCTGGAACGTGACAATTTCATGGATGCCCAAGAGGCCAAGGATTGGGGTTTGATCGACGAAATCGTCGAGAATCGCCCGGTAGATGACGACGGTGAAAGCTGATCTGCCTGACGCAAATCGGTATTTTGACGTTGAAGACAAAATCGCGCTGCCCTAAGCTGGAGACGAGGGGCAGTCGCTGCGGCCTTTGCGGGTTCGCATTGAAACACAGGTTACGAGCCACAGAGGTGCACTAATGGCGAACAATTCAGGCAACGACAGCAAGAACACGCTTTACTGCTCGTTCTGCGGCAAAAGCCAGCACGAGGTGCGCAAACTGATTGCGGGCCCAACCGTATTTATCTGCGATGAATGCGTCGAGCTGTGCATGGATATCATCCGTGAAGAAACCAAAACGGCGGGCTTGAAGTCATCCGAAGGGGTGCCGACGCCCAAAGAAATCTGCGACGTGCTGGATGATTATGTTATCGGCCAGTTCCACGCCAAACGGGTTCTGTCTGTGGCGGTGCACAACCACTATAAACGCCTGAACCACAGCGGCAAAACCGGCGAGATCGAGCTGGCAAAATCCAACATCATGCTGATTGGCCCCACGGGTTGCGGCAAAACCCTGCTGGCCCAGACGCTGGCACGGATTCTGGATGTACCGTTCACCATGGCCGACGCCACCACATTGACCGAAGCCGGTTATGTGGGCGAAGACGTGGAAAACATCATCCTGAAGCTGCTTCAGGCCTCGGAATACAATGTGGAGCGCGCCCAGCGTGGCATCGTCTATATCGACGAGGTCGACAAAATCACCCGCAAATCCGACAACCCCTCGATCACCCGCGATGTGTCGGGCGAGGGTGTGCAGCAGGCGCTGCTGAAAATCATGGAAGGCACGGTTGCCTCGGTGCCCCCGCAAGGCGGGCGCAAGCATCCGCAGCAGGAATTCCTGCAAGTGGACACCACAAACATCCTGTTTATCTGTGGCGGCGCATTTTCGGGCCTTGAAAAGATTATCACCCAACGCGGCAAAGGGTCGGCCATTGGCTTTGGGGCCGATGTGCAGGATGACGAAGATCGCGGTATCGGCGAGATGCTGACCGATCTGGAGCCCGAAGATCTGCTGAAATTCGGCCTGATCCCGGAATTCGTTGGCCGTCTGCCAGTGATCGCGACCCTGACCGATCTGGACGAAGACGCGCTGGTCACCATCCTGACCCAGCCGAAAAACGCATTGGTCAAGCAATACCAGCGCCTGTTCGAGTTGGAAGAGGCCAAGCTGACCTTCACCGAAGATGCGTTGAAAGCCATCGCCAAACGCGCGATCGAACGCAAAACCGGCGCGCGTGGCCTGCGCTCGATCATGGAGGATATCCTGCTGGATACCATGTTCGACCTGCCCGGCCTGGAAAACGTGGACGAGGTTGTCGTCAACGAAGAGGCTGTGACCTCGGACGCAAATCCGCTGCTGATCTATTCCGAGCCCAAGGAAAAAGAAGAAGCCAGCGCCAGCTGATATGCCGGTCAAGCGCATTTCATCCGGCTCGGCCTATGAACCGAAAATCGGCTACTGCCGCGCGGTGGTGGCGGATGGCTGGGTGCATGTTTCCGGAACCGTGGGCAACGATCACGCCACCATGACAACCCCCGAAAGCGTGGTTGAGCAATGTGAACTGGCGCTGGGCCATATCCGCAAGGCGTTGCAGCAGGCCGGGGCAACATTTGCCGATGTGGTGCGGGTGCATTACATCCTGCCGGACCGCAATGATTTTGCGCCGTGCTGGCCACTTTTGCAGGCGGCTTTTGGCGAAAACCCGCCCGCCGCGACGATGATCGAGGCGGGCCTTATCGACCCTTTGATGAAAATCGAGATCGAAGTCACGGCGCGCCTGCCGGAAAGCGCCTAAATCCGCTCGCAGGTCTGGACCTTGGCGGCGGATTGGTCCATATCAGTAGGCAACGACCACATGGATATTAGGGGGCGTGATGATACGCTTTATTCTTCGAATGCTGACTTGGTACCACGGCCAGACGCTGGGCACCCAGATTTACACTTGGCGCAACGGTGTCAAAGTGGGCGAAGACGATATGGGCAACATCTATTACCGGACCAAGGATGATAAGCGCCGCTGGGTCTGTTATAGTGACATCCCCGAAGCCAGTGTAGTCCCGCCTGATTGGCACGGATGGCTGCATTTCACTTGGGACGAGCCGCCAATAGATGCCCCTTTGCCCCACAAGAAATGGGAAAAGCCGCATTTACCAAATCTGACGGGCACCGACAAAGCGCACGTTCCCCTTGGATCCATGCGTCGGGAAAAGCCGGCCGAATGGCGGGATTACGACGCTTGGCAGCCTGAATAACCATGTCGGAATCAACCACAGAAGTATTGGTCGGCGGTGCCGTTCTGGCCGTTGCCATCGGATTTTTGGTCTATGCAGGGCAGGCGACGGGATTCTCCATCGGTAAAACCGGTGACTATCCGCTAACCGCCAGTTTCCGGTCGGTCGAGGGCGTGACCGTCGGAACCGATGTGCGCCTTGCGGGGGTGAAAATTGGCACAGTTAGCGATATGACGCTGAATCCTGTCACATTTCGCGCCGATATGCAGCTGACCGTTAAAGACGGCATTCTGATCCCCGATGACAGCGCCGCGGTGATTTCGTCAGAAGGACTGCTTGGCGGGAATTTTGTTGAAATCTATCCCGGTGGTTCGCCTGACAATTTTGAGCCGGGCGATGAAATAGATGATACGCAAGGCGCGGTCAGCCTGATCACGCTGTTGATGAAATATGTGTCTGGAAGCGGCGGCGATTCATCACAATGATGCGGGCGCTGTTCATTCTTTTCTTTGCGGTCTTTGCCGCACCAATGGAGGCACAGCAGGTCAGCAGTGCCCCTGGCGCAGTTCTGCGCGGGTTGGACAAGCTGGATGGCAGTGTGACGGACATTGAGCTGGCTGTCGGAGAAAACCGGAATTTCGGACGGCTTAATATTGCCTTGGGGGATTGCCGGTATCCCGAGGGCAATCCTGCGGGCAATGCGTTTGCCTTTCTGACCATTCGCGAAAACGGCAAGGATGAGCCGGTATTTCAGGGCTGGATGATTGCTGCTGCCCCCGCATTGAATGCGCTGGACAATGCGCGTTACGATGTCTGGGTATTGCGCTGCAAAACCGAATAGGCATCCGGCGTGTCCGTGATGCGGTCGAAATCGGCGTCCAGCGTTAGTGCAGTTTCCAGCCTTGCCCGGTAATCATCACGCGGTATTTCGATCGCCCCCAGAGAGGCCAGATGCGGGGTGATGAACTGTGTGTCAAACAGGGCAAACCCCCCGGAACGCAAGCGGTGAACCAGATAGGCAAGTGCAATTTTTGACGCATTGGTGCGCCGTGAAAACATGCTTTCGCCAAAGAAGGCCCCGCCAATGGCCAGCCCGTAAACGCCGCCGGCCAATTCACTCCCGTCCCAGACCTCGAGAGAGTGGGCATAGCCCATCAGATGCAGCTGCTCGTACAGGTCCAGCAGTTTTGCGTTGATCCATGTCTCGGTCCGGTCTGCGCAGGCATGGACGACTGGCATAAAGGCAGTATCTGTTCGAATTTGGAAAGGTTCCTGCCGGATATGTCGCGCCAGACTGCGGGAAATGTGGAAATTGTCCAACTCAAAGATCCCGCGAAAATGGGGATCAACCCAGAACAGCTCGTCATCCTCGCGCGACTCCGCCATTGGAAAGACGCCCGAGGCATATGCGTGCAAAAGTGTTTCGGCTGTAATCGGGTTCGGCATTCGGGTCACGCGCTTGGGTGGTCAACGGGGTCTTGTTGGCCCCATTGTCACGGGGAAAGGCGAATAAGGAAAGGCTGTTTTGTAAATTTCTTCGCCAGATCATCCGGCGGGAAAACAAGTTGAACCCACGGCCCCGTCAGAAGCCGTGGGTGTCTATGTTTTGAAGCCGGGCTTTAGCCCAGATTTTCCTCAAGCCATTTTTCCAGCCAATGGATGTCGTAATCCCCCGTCTGGATATCCTTTTCTGCCAGCAGCGCATGGAACAGGGGGAGCGTCGTATCCACCCCGTCCACAATCAGTTCGCCCAAGGCGCGGCTAAGACGGGCCAGTGCTTCGGGGCGGTCACGGCCATGCACGATCAGTTTGCCGATCAGGCTGTCGTAATAGGGCGGGATTTTATAGCCGTCATAGAGCGCTGAATCCATCCGCACACCCAGACCGCCGGGGGCATGAAACTGGGTGATGGTGCCGGGGCAGGGGCTGAAATTGGGCAGCTTTTCAGCATTGATCCGCACCTCGATGGCGTGGCCCTGCACTTCCAGATCATCCTGCGTGAACGACATCGGCAACCCTTCGGCCACGCGGATTTGTTCACGCACCAGATCGACGCCGAACACGGCTTCGGTTACCGGGTGTTCGACCTGTAGGCGGGTGTTCATTTCGATGAAATAGAATTCGCCGTCCTCATACAGGAATTCGATCGTGCCCGCCCCGATATAATTGATGCCAGCGACAGCATCGGCGCAGGTTTTGCCAATTTCGGCGCGCATTTCGGCGGTGATGGCAGGGCCTGGGGCCTCTTCAAACACTTTTTGGTGGCGGCGTTGCAGGGAACAGTCGCGTTCGCCCAGATGCACCGCATTGCCTTTGCCGTCGCCAAACACCTGCACTTCGATGTGGCGTGGCTTGGTCAGGTATTTTTCGATGTAGACTTCGTCATTGCCAAATCCCGACAGGGCCTCGGCGCGCGCGGTGTGAAAGGCGCTTTCCATGTCGGCTTCGGTCGGGGCCAGCTTCATGCCGCGCCCGCCGCCACCGGCAGTGGCCTTGACGATCACCGGATAGCCCAGCTCTTTGCCGATTTTCTTGGCGGTTTCCACATCGGGCACGCCGCCGTCCGACCCAGGCACACAAGGCACGCCCAGCTTTTTCATCGTATCCTTGGCGGTGATTTTATCGCCCATGACGCGGATATGTTCGGCGGTGGGGCCGATGAATGTCAGACCGTGATCCTCGATCACCTGCACGAAATCGGCGTTTTCCGACAAAAAGCCGTAACCGGGGTGGATCGCCTGTGCGCCGGTCACTTCGCAGGCCGCGATGATCGCGGGGATGCGCAGGTAACTGTCGGTGCCGGCCGGCGGTCCGATACAGATGGCTTCGTCGGCCATGCGCACATGCATTGCATCGGCATCGGCGGTGGAATGCACCGCAACAGATTTAATGCCCATTTCGCGGCAGGCACGCACCACCCGAAGGGCGATTTCGCCACGGTTGGCAATCAGGATTTTGTCGAACATGGTGTGGCCCCTATTCGATGATCATCAAAGGTGCGCCGAATTCTACCGCGTCGCCATCGGCCACCAGAATGCGCTTCACGGTGCCCGATGCGGGGGCCGGAATGTGGTTCATGGTTTTCATGGCTTCGATGATCAGGATGGTATCGCCTTCGGCCACTTTGTCGCCAACGCTGACGAATGCGGGGGCGTTGGGTTCGGGCTGCAGGTATGCAGTGCCGACCATTGGCGATGTCACGGCACCGGGCAGCGAGGCCGGATCGGCCGATACTTCGGCAGGGGCTTCGGCCGGAGCGGCAGCCGCCGGGGCGGGGGCAGCGGGCGCTGCTGCTACAGGGGCAGCCGCAGCCATAACCGTTTCGGTTTTGCGGCTGACGCGGACGTTCATGCTGTCGTTGTTGGAGTAGATACGCTTGACCTGGATTTCGGTCATGTCGTTGTCATCCAGAATCTGTGCCAGCGCCTGAATAAAGGCCACGTCTTCGTCTTTGGTTTTCTTGGTCATGGCGTCCTCTGTATCCCCTTAGCGACCCCGTTTTGCGGGGCTGGTTGGTTATTGACTTTGGGTGCTTATACGCGACCTTACGGAAGGTGAAAAGCGGTTCCGGTCACATTTCATAGGTGGAATTTTGCCGGTTTCCATCTAATACGCGCGAATTTGCCTTTGTTTTTCAGGATTTTGCAGAATTGACCAAAAAATAAAATTTACCATTTGATAAAATAATCAACTTGTGGCACGATTTGAGTCTGTTTTATCAACGCGGGATGCAAATTATGCCGAACAGCCAGATGACACCGGGGATTGCCCCGGGACGTTTGCCAAAAGACGCCTACGCCAAGAATTTTTCCGACCTGCATGCGCCGCTGGATGCGCACGAGGCTGCGGTTGCGGCGGATCGTTGTTATTTCTGTTATGACGCGCCATGCCAGACGGCCTGTCCGACCAGCATCGACATTCCGATGTTCATTCGCCAGATCAGCACTGGCCTTGCCGAGGCGGCTGCGACAAAGATTTTCGAGGAAAACATTCTGGGTGGCATGTGCGCCCGCGTGTGCCCGACCGAAACCCTGTGCGAAGAGGTTTGCGTGCGCGAAGTTGCCGAAGGCAAGCCGGTCGAGATTGGCCGCCTTCAGCGCTATGCCACCGACGCGATGATGGAAAAGGGCGTGCACCCGTTTGAACGCGCCGAACCGACGGGCAAAAAGGTTGCGGTTGTCGGGGCGGGGCCTGCGGGTCTGTCTTGTGCGCACCGTTTGGCGATGCATGGTCATGATGTTGTCATTCTGGATGGCCGCGAAAAGGCCGGTGGCCTGAACGAATACGGCATTGCCGCCTATAAATCGGTCAATGATTTCGCCCATCGCGAGGTGGAATGGCTGATGCAGATCGGCGGCATCACGATGGAATACGGCAAACGTCTGGGCGATGGCATGTCGCTGGCGGATCTGACCGGATCCTATGACGCCGTATTTCTGGCCATCGGTCTGGGCGGCGTAAACGCCCTGCGTGCCGATGGCGAGGATCTGGACGGGGTTCTGGATGCTGTCGATTTCATTGCCGAACTGCGTCAGGCCGATGATCTGTCGAAACTGCCGGTTGGCCGCAATGTGGTGGTGATCGGCGGCGGTATGACCGCTGTTGATGCGGCTGTGCAGTCAAAACTGCTGGGCGCCGAACATGTTTCGATGGTCTATCGTCGTGGCAAGGAACGCATGGCGGCCTCGGAATACGAACAGGAACTGGCCACAGCCAAAGGCGTGACGATCATCTATAATGCCCAGCCGGTTGCCATCCACGGTGACGGCGCGGTGCGCGAGGTCGAATTTGAATATACCGTAGAGGAAGACGGCAAACTGCGCGGCACCGGCGAGATGTTTCGCATCCCCGCCGATCAGGTGTTCAAGGCGATTGGCCAGACACTGGAAGGGGTGCCCGATGGCGTGGCGGTTGAACGCGGCAAGATCGTGGTGAACGAGCATGGCCGCACATCGCAGGACGGCGTTTGGGCCGGTGGGGATTGCGCCAGTGGTGGCGACGATCTGACCGTGACCGCCGTGGCCGAGGGTCGTGACGCTGCGATTGACATTAACGCCACGCTGATGGCATAGGAGGGTTGGTAAATGGCTGATCTTACATCTAATTTTCTTGGTATCAAATCTCCCAACCCGTTCTGGCTGGCCTCGGCCCCGCCCACGGACAAGGAATACAACGTCCGCCGCGCATTCGAGGCCGGATGGGGTGGCGTCGTCTGGAAAACACTGGGCGAAGAAGGCCCGCCCGTGGTTAACGTCAACGGCCCGCGTTACGGCGCAATTCACGGGGCCGACCGGCGTTTGCTGGGGCTGAACAACATCGAATTGATCACCGACCGTCCCTTGCAGCAGAATCTGGAAGAAATCACCCGGGTGAAAAAGGACTACCCCGACCGCGCGATCATCGTGTCGTTGATGGTGCCTTGCGAGGAACAGCCGTGGAAAGACATTTTGAAGGCGGTCGAAACGACCGGCGCTGACGGTGTCGAGCTGAACTTTGGCTGTCCGCACGGCATGGCCGAACGCGGCATGGGCGGCGCGGTCGGGCAGGTGCCCGAATACATCGAAATGGTGACCCGCTGGTGCAAGGAAAACACCAAAATGCCGGTGATCGTGAAACTGACGCCGAACATTACCGACATTCGCAAACCCGCCGAAGCGGCGCTGCGCGGCGGGGCCGATGCGGTATCGCTGATCAACACGATCAATTCGATCACCACGGTCGATCTGGACGCGATGGCGCCCGAACCGACGATTGACGGCAAAGGCACGCACGGCGGCTATTGCGGTCCTGCGGTGAAACCGATTGCGTTGAACATGGTGGCAGAAATTGCCCGCAACCCCGAAACGGCGAACCTGCCGATTTCCGGCATCGGTGGCGTGACCACATGGCGCGATGCGGCGGAATTCATGGCGCTGGGGTGTGGCAACGTGCAGGTTTGCACGGCTGTTATGACCTATGGCTTTAAAATCGTTGAGGAAATGATCACGGGTCTTAGCCAGTGGATGGACGAAAAGGGCTATACCTCGGTTGATGATTTCATCGGGATGGCCGTGCCGAATGTGACCGACTGGCAATATCTGAACCTGAATTTCATCACCAAAGCGGTGATTAATCAGGACGCCTGTATCGAATGTGGCCGCTGCTACGCCGCCTGCGAGGATACAAGCCATCAGGCAATCGAAATGTCCGAGGATCGCAAGTTCAGCGTCAAGGATGACGAATGTGTCGCCTGTAACCTGTGCGTCAATGTCTGCCCCGTCGAGGGCTGTATCACGATGAAACAGGTGATGCCGGGCGAGTTGGACGAACGCACGGGGCAAAAGGTTCCCGCCGAATATGGCAACTGGACCGAACATCCGAACAACCCGGGCAATACCTGCGCATCGGGTAAATAGTTAGGGGCCTGACCCTAAACAGCGATATCTATTTCATGGGTATCTTGGGGCGGCGGGGCGTAAGGCTCGGCCGCCTTTTCTGTTTCAGGATCGGCGGTTTCTTCGGGTTGCAGTTCCGGCCCCGCGCGCAGTTTTTCGCGCTCGGATTCCAGCAGGTTCGCTTCGAATGTCGGGGGCGGGCCAACGGGTTTGTCGGGGTTGGGTGGTGGCGGCAGGATCGCACTGCGCTGCCCGTCCGGATGCGGGCCGGTATCGGTGCCGGTTTCGTTGCGGGTTTTGCTGGATGCCGCCGGTTCCGCCACGGTTTTCACGGGTGAAGGTGCCGGTGGCGCGGCAAAGGCCTGTTGCGGTGACGGGGCCACAGGCAAAGCCCCGGGAAGA
Organism: Marinosulfonomonas sp.; assembly: GCA_015494385.1. Taxonomy (GTDB): domain Bacteria; phylum Pseudomonadota; class Alphaproteobacteria; order Rhodobacterales; family Rhodobacteraceae; genus Profundibacter. The sequence continues at coordinate 1,545 of WGBJ01000308.1, read as the reverse complement.
ATAAGCATATCGATGCTCCTGTTCGGTGCCCCCACCGACGTTGTATTCTTTGTTAGTATGTATGAAAACCGGGTTAATATCCCGGGAAATATCGGTCGGATTTTGTTCAAATTGTTGGAATAACCGGACGATAGCACAAAGGCGACAATTGGTTAGTGCCGCCTTTGTTGTTGCTGAGAACCCTTTATCTGGCCCCGTCCGCGATCAACACGTCGCCATATTGTTCGCGCAGTTTGTTTTTCAGAACTTTTCCTGTGGCGCCAATGGGCAATTCATCAACGAAAATCACTTTGTCCGGGATCTGCCAGTGGGCGATCTTACCCTCATAGAATGACAGAAGCTCGGCCTCGGTTGGCGTGGCATCGGGGGCTTTGACGACCAGAAGAACGGGGCGTTCATCCCACTTTTCGTGGCGGGCAGCGATTGCGGCGGCATTGGCAACGCCGGGGTGGGCAATTGCGGTGTTTTCCAGCTCGACTGTGGAAATCCATTCGCCGCCGGATTTGATGATATCCTTGGCCCGATCGCGTATGATCATATAGCCATCACTATCAATTGTTGCCACATCACCGGTATCAAACCAGCCGTCCTCTGTAAGCGCGCTTTCTTCCATGCCAAAATAGGTGTCGACAATCCAGTGGCCGCGAATTTGCAGCGCTCCTTGGGTTACGCCATCATTTGGCAGGGGCACCCCCGCATCATCCACGATCCGCAATTCGACCCCGAAAGGGGGGCGTCCTTGGCCTAGCCGAATTTCGGCCTGTGCTTCGGCGGATAAAGAATCATGATGCTTTAGAAGCTGGTTCATCGTCCCGAGCGGAGACGTTTCGGTCATGCCCCAGGCATGGATCAGTTCCACATTATATTTGTCGCGAAATGTCGGAATCATCGAGGGGGGCAATGCCGATCCACCGACCACGGTGCGGGTCAGGCTTGCAGCCTTTGATCCCGTGCTTTCCAGTGCGCCCAGCAGGCCCATCCAGATTGTCGGCACCCCAAGCGCCAGCGTGACACTTTCACCATCAATCAGTTTCACCAGGCTTTCGCCGTCCATGCCGTGGCCGGGTAAAACAAGTTTGCAGCCATTCGCCGCTGCGATATACGGCACCCCCCAGGCATTCACATGAAACATCGGCACCACCGGCAGAACGCTGTCAGTGGCCGAAATAGCCAGCCCATCGGGTTGGTTTCCCGCAAGGGTATGCAACAGGGTCGAGCGGTGCGTATAAAGAACACCTTTCGGATTTCCCGTTGTGCCGGATGTGTAGCACAGGCTTGACGGGGCGTTTTCGTCGATTTCGGGCCACTCGTAATCCGGATCGCCGGTTTCAAGCAGTTCGTCATAAAACAAAAGGCCGGGAACCATTTTTGCGGCGTCTTCGTTGCGCGGCCCCATCAAAACGACATGCTTGACGGTTTTCAGATGGTCGCCCAATTTTGCAGCAACGCCAAGAAACGTTTCATCAAGAAACAGAATTTGATCTTCGGCGTGGTTGATGATGTAGATCAGTTGCTCGGGAAACAGGCGGGGATTAATCGTATGAC
>WGBJ01000307.1 GCA_015494385.1 Marinosulfonomonas sp. | reverse complement strand
TCCCCAAATCGACAACTGGCGCGAATGGGGCTTTCGCAAGTGGCGTGTTCGGCGTTACCTTGCAACGGATACTGCAATGGAAAACAAGCTATGAGCAAGAAAATCCTGATCATTGATGACGATCCACAAATCCGCGAGGTGGTGCGGATCGGGCTTGAGCAGGCGGGCTATGCCACATTGACCGCCGGGGATGGTGCGGCGGGGTTGGCGCTGGTCGGTAGCGCGCGGCCCGATCTGGTGGTGCTGGACATCGGTCTGCCCGAGATGGACGGGTTCGAGGTTTGCCGCCGCCTGCGGGGGCAATCGCAGGTGCCGGTGCTTTTCCTGAGCGCACGGGACGAGGAACTGGACCGCGTGCTGGGGTTTGAAATGGGGGCGGATGATTATGTCACCAAACCCTTTTCCCCGCGCGAGTTGGTGGCGCGGGTCAAGGCGATTTTGAAACGGGTGAATGGCGCGGCGGATACCGGCGGGCAGTTGTCGCATGGCGAATTGCAACTGGATGCCACGCAGCATCTGTGTCTGTTTCGCGGTGCTCCGGTGGCCCTGACGGCCTCGGAAATGGCGTTGCTGGCGCATCTGATCCGGCATCCGGCGCAGGTTTCGGCGCGACCGGCGCTGACGGATGCGATGTATGGGGCCAACAGTCAGGTGTCGGACCGCACGGTGGACAGCCACCTGCGCAACCTGCGCCGCAAACTGGCCGAGGCCGGTTGCACGGACGCAGTGGAAACGGTGCATGGCATCGGGGTGCGGATGGGTTCATGTCGCGGATAAGGCGCAAATGGCGCCCGTCACTGGCGCTGGTGATCGGTGGCACATTGGCGGCGGTGCTGCTGGCGCCGATGGTTGGCTTGGTGGTGGTGAAACTGCTGTGGGGGTACATGCGCTATCGTTATGCCGTGATGCTTGTGGGGGCTGGCGTGCTGTTGGTCACGGTTATTCTGGGCTGGTTGCTGTGGCGGTTGATCCTGAAACCGGTGCAGAGGTTGTCCATGGAAAGCAAGGCATTTGCGGCCGGCGAGGTGGCGCGGTTTGATCCGCAGGCCCATTACGGCACGCGGGAATTGCGGGAGTTGGGGCAGAGCGTGCTGGATATGGCCGAGAGCCTGCACAACCGGCAGGAAACCGTGCGCACCTATACCAGCCATGTGACGCATGAATTGAAATCCCCGCTGACCGCGTTGATCGGCGCGGCGGAATTGCTTGAGGCCGAAGGGCTGTCCGGGGAACAGCGGGCGCAACTGCTGGGCACCGTGCGGCAATCGGCGGACCGGATGCAGGATTTGCTGGAAGGGTTGCGGCAGATGGCCAAGGCGCGTGAGCCGCTGGGGCAGGGGGCAAGCACGCTGGATCAGGTACTGGCGGATTTGGCGGGCGAATATCCGGCGCTAAAGCTGCAGGTGACGGGTGGCGATCTATCCTTGCCGATCCCGCCCGAAGGGCTGGTGGTGATCCTGCGGCAGATGCTGGGCAATGCGGCGGCGCATGGGGCGGATCAGGTGTGGCTTGAGGCGATGCCGGAGGCGCTGGTAATCCGTGACAATGGCAGCGGGATTTCGGCGGGCAACCGCAAGCGTTTGTTCGAGCCGTTCTTTACCACGCGGCGCGAGGAGGGTGGCACCGGCATGGGGTTGGCCATTGTGCGCAGTTTGCTAATGGTGCGCGGGGCCGGGATTGCGGTGCTGGACAGTGAAAAAGGGGCGGCGTTCAGGATTGATTTCTGACGCTTTCGCATAAGAGATTCCATGCCTGCGGCGCGGATATTTGACCCAAGAAGAAGATCAAAGCAATTCGCGCGGCAGGTGGTGTTTTTCCAGGCTGGGGATCACCCAGTCGGCATCGGAAAAATCATCCCTGTCGGTATAGGCCGAAGGCGTGACCAGCACCCGCAGATCGGCGCCAAGGGCGGAATGGACACCGTTGCGGCTGTCCTCGAAGGCGATGCAGGATTTTGCGGGCAGGCCCAGTTGTTCCAGCGCCAGCAGGAACACATCGGGCGCGGGTTTTTTGTTGGCCACCATGTCACCGGCGGCCACATGGTCGAACACCTCCAGCGCGGGTTTGCCCCAGCAGCATTGGGTCAGAGCCTCGACATTGGGGGTGTTGGTGGTGGTGGCAACGGCGACCTTCAGACCACGGGTGCGCGCCGCCTCGATCAGATCGGCCACGCCGGGCCGCAGGGACAGTTGGCCCGAGGCAAGGATTTCACCGTAGATCGCGGTCTTTTCCTTGTGGGCGCGGGCGATTTCCGCATCCGTCAGGCAGCGTTCGCCATCGGGCAGGGTGGATTGATGTGCGCGCATACGTTCCTTGCCGCCTGTGGTTTTCAGCAGTTGGCGGTAATCGTCAACCGTCCAGTGCCAGCCCAGTCCCCATTGGTCAAACATCTGGTTAAAGGCCGCGCGATGCGCCTCTTCTGTTTCGGCCAAAGTGCCGTCAACGTCGAAAATAAGGGCTTTCAGGGGCATTTACAGGCTCTCGATATAGGGGCCAAGGGCGGCGAAATCGTCAAAGGCAAAGGCGTGGGGCAGGTCGGCCACGGGCACTTTGCGATAGCCTTTGGTGAACAGCGCCATGGGTTGCGCCGCACGGTCGGCGGTTTCGGCGTCTACTTCGCTGTCACCGACATAGAGGCAGCTATCCGCCCCCAGCAGTTTCAGAACATGCAGCAGCGGTGCCGGGTCGGGCTTTTTCTGTGGCAGGGTGTCGCCGCCGACGACCACGTCAAAGAAATGCTCGATCTCCAGCAGGCGCAGGATTTCGCGGGCCGGTGCCTCGGGTTTGTTGGTGCAAACGGCCAGCTTGTGACCCTTTTCCTTTAGCACCTCAAGCAGGGGCAGAAGGTTTGGGTAAATCGTGGTCAGCGTGGCCGGATCGGCGTCGTAATAGCGCATATAGGCCTTGACCAGACGGGCGTGCTGATCTGCGGGGATGCCGTTATCGCGCATCGCCAGTTCCACCAGTCGCGGCACGCCGTTGCCGATATAGCCGATTACGGTTTCAAGGCCGGGGGCGGGGGCGCCCTCGTCCGCCAGCATTTTACAGCAGGCCGCGTGCAGGTCGGGCGCGCTGTCGATCAGCGTGCCGTCCAGATCGAATACAATGGGTGTCATGCGTCTTT
>WGBJ01000306.1 GCA_015494385.1 Marinosulfonomonas sp. | reverse complement strand
TTGCAAAATCTTCCAGCGTTTTCACGCCATCCTCGCCCAGCGCTTCCAGCATTTGCGGGGTCAGACCCTCGAAGGCCACAAGACTGTCTTCGACACCCAGTTCACGGGCGTGCTCCATGGCCTTTTTATTAGCCGCTTCCAATTTGTCACGGGCGCGGGCCTGCAATTCGTTGGCGGTGTCTTCGTCGACACCATCAATCACCAGCAGCTCGTCGATCTCCACGTAGGCAACTTCCTCGAGCGAGGTGAAACCCTCGGCGACCAGCAATTGCGCAAAGAATTCGTCCACATCCAGTGTTTCCATGAACAGCGCGGTGCGTTCCGCGAATTCTTTCTGGCGGCGTTCGGATTCTTCGGCCTCGGTCAGGATGTCGATGTCCAGACCGGTCAACTGGCTGGCCAGACGCACATTCTGACCACGGCGACCAATCGCCAGCGACAGTTGCTCGTCAGGTACAACAACCTCGATCCGTTCGGCTTCTTCGTCCAGAACCACCTTGGAAACCTCGGCGGGTTGCAGGGCGTTCACCAGGAAGGTCGGCGCATCCTCGTTCCACGGGATGATATCGATCTTTTCACCCTGCAGTTCGTTCACAACGGCCTGCACGCGGCTACCGCGCATACCAACACAGGCACCTACGGGGTCAATCGAGCCATCATAGGAAATCACGGCGATCTTGGCGCGCGAACCGGGGTCACGGGCGACGGCTTTGATTTCGATGATGCCGTCATAGATTTCCGGCACTTCCATCTTGAACAATTCGGCCATGAACTGCGGATCGGTGCGGCTCAGGAAAATCTGCGGGCCGCGAACCTCGCGGCGCACGTCCTTGATGTAGCAACGGATGCGGTCATTCGGGCGATAGCTCTCGCGGCCGATTTTTTCATTGCGGCGCAGGATGCCTTCGCCACGGCCCACATCCACGATGACGTTGCCGTATTCCTCGCGTTTGACCACACCGTTGATGATGGTGCCGGCGCGATCCTTGAATTCTTCGTACTGACGATCACGTTCAGCTTCGCGCACCTTCTGCAGGATCACCTGCTTGGCGGATTGCGCGGCGATACGGCCCATTTCAACCGGCGGAACCTCTTCTTCATAGGTGTCACCGATTTTCGGATCGTCCATATATTCCTTGGCCTGCTCTACGGTGAACTCGGCCTGATAGTTTTCCAGCTCGTCATCTGCCACAACCGTGCGGAACCGCTTGAAGGTTGCCTTGCCGGTTTTACGGTCGATCGACACACGGATGTCCATTTCCATGCCGTAACGCGACTTGGCAGCACGCGCGAGGCTTTCTTCCATCGCTTCGATAACCAACTCGGGGTCGATCATCTTTTCGCGCGCGACCGCCTCGGCGGTTTGCAGCAATTCTAGTTGGTTTGCACTGGTAATAGCCATTTTCAGCCCTCTTCCGTGTCCGGGTCAGTGGTTTCGATCTCGTCGAAATCGTCTTCGTTGATGTCGCCGCTCGCCTTGCGTTGGCGCAGCATTTCAGTAATCAGTTCATCCGTCAGAACCAGTTTGGCATCCGACAACCAATCGAATTTCAGGCCAATCGTGCCCTCGTCAATGGTGATCAGAACCTCGTCATCGTTGGTGCCTGCCAGCACGCCCTTAAAGCGGCGACGGCCATCGACCAGTTCTTCTGTTTCAATCTTGGCCTCGTATCCGTTCCACATATCGAAATCTTTGAAACGGGTCAGGGGGCGGTCGATGCCGGGGCTGGAAACCTCCAGCGCGTAGGGGTCCTCGAACGGGTCTTCGACGTCCAGTATAGCAGATACCGCTGTCGAAATCTTGGCGCAATCATCCACCTCGATCCCGCCTTCGGGACGTTCGGCCATGATCTGCAGTGATTTGGTTTTGCCACCCATCATGCGAATACGCACCAGCTCGTAACCCAGCCCCTCGATGACGGGTTGGACAATTTCTGCCAGTTTGCGGTCAATCGCCGCTTTTGCGATCAGGTCGTTCATTCGTTCCGTTCTTGTATCTTTGGTGGAGGCCGTTTTCCGGCACATCTGCAGCATTTGCAAAAGCACAAAAAAACGGGCGCGCGGCCCGTTAAGAATTCCGGTGGGCGTTGGGGGTGGAAGCCAGCGCGCCGCTGTTGGTCAACCATATAGGGGAAGGCGGGTGAGTCTGCAAGGGGTGATTGCCATGCCCGGGTTTTCCCGCAAGTAACTGCCTTGCATTCTAAAGGGACAGAAACGTCACGTCGTCCATTTGTTTGATGCGATCCACATCGTCGTCGTAAATCTTCGTTAGTGCGTCTATGGTTTCATCCGTCCAACCGGGCAGGTCGATTACCTCTTCCACAGCTTCGTTCAGATAAAACCGTTCCAGAAACACAACCCGTAAACGCTGACGCTGGGCCTCGGTCAGATTGGGGCGATCTGCCAGATATTTTGCCAAAAGGGTTTGGCCTTCTTCCGAAATGATATTGTTGATTATATCATTCTCGCCCTCCAGTTTGGTTTTCGGGTCAACGCCCGCAACCCTGCGCAGTATCGTCGGCCAGATTATCGGGCTGTCCTCGTTACACCAAACGGTAATCGGGCAATCAGGGTTCGCGTCCTGAATCCGTGCAATCACATCCGACCAGCGCACATTTGCCAAATCGGTATTTCCCATAAATGCAGCGTAATCTTTGTTCTTTTGCGATTTGAACGCCGCCGGAATAAAGCTGGCCGGGTTCGCGATCCCCAGAAAAAATTCGGTCGGGTTATGCGGAAAAAGGTTGCGCAGGGCGGCGGTGTTCGCGGGCGCATTGTGATAAAATACACCGTTTTGAAAAATCCACGCCGGATCTGCCATGAATTTGCTGTTGGACAACAACAACCGTTTGGGTTTCTGGGCTTTTATCAAAGCATGCATCAGGCTTTCCTGATCCACTTCCGAGGGTTGTTCGCCTGCGAGTTCGGTCAGCATGTTGCGCAAATGTGGCCGGTATTCCTTGGGCCGGCGCATCAGGACGCCATGCTTTTGCATCAGTTCGTTGTTTTTCCTGATCGACCACGTCAGCTGGTCATTGTCTGTATTCAGCGCGCCCAGATGATAGACTATGGTAACTTCAGAGTTCATTTTTTACCGACCGTTACCGGCTGCTCTTCAATGCTCTCTTTTGCCATCTCTGCCCTGAACACTTCGGGCGCGGCCTCCTCGAGCTTTTTGATACAGTCCCTTACAAAGCGCGTTTCGACGTTATGCTTGCGTGAAATGCTGTCGGGCGAACTGTCTTTGCGTAACCCTTCCAGTGCGATTTTCGCGCAAAATTCCGGATCATTTGTTCGCGCCTCAACCTTTTTCTTTTTTGCGGGAATAGGGGCGTCATCCGGATTAATACCGTGTTTTTCCAGCAGGCCGTACATGAAACTTCCGCGCCGGGGCCAGTTGTTTTCCTTTTCCTCAAGCCGCGGTTTCATCCGGCGGGCCCAGAAATGCACACCACATGTATTATCGGTAAGATTATCACGCTCTACATCAAAGCGGCTTAGAATCATGTGGTTGCGGTACTTGAACGACACGGGGTAAAACGCATCTTCCGTCAGCGCCTGCTTGATCTCGCCGCTTTGCTGAAGGAAATAGGTTACGGCCGCCGGACCGGTAAACCCCCAGTTTTGCGACGTCATATGCACCGGATGTCCGGCGTCTTTTTCTTCTTGCAATTCGCGCTGTTGCCAGGGTTTCAGCCAAGGGCCGATGGCGTATTCATCCTTGAAAAACTCCAGCATGCTGTTCAACGCAGGCGAGTCCTTGGGCAAACCCAGAACTGCATTGCACACCAGCCCGGGTTTTTCCCAGCCGAACACCGTTTCGGTTTCAAACGCAAACGGGCGATAGCAGTACATATCGGCATCGACCCAGATTTTGTCCGTTTTTTTCAACATATGTAACCGGAACAGATCCGCATGAATGGCCGGACTGCCGGTTCGGGCATGGCGATACATCGGCTCGGACGGAAAAATTTCCTCGGCCGAGGCCTGATGCACATTTTCCGGCACGTTCTCGATTGGTGAATAGCTGTAAAGCGTTGTGTGATGGCCTGCATCGGCAAATGACTTCAGACAAAGCTGTTCTAGCCAGGACAGGCGCCCGCCAATCCACAAAGAGGCTATTTCAGGTAGTTCAGCCATTTTTCTCGGCCTCCTGCAGAAACAGCTTCCAGATATTGTCTTTTACCCATTCCTTGCGTTCAAGGAACAGCGGCTCTTGCAGGATTTCGTCAATTCTGGACTGATGCGCCTTGCAACTATCCTGATAAAGGCCGGCAAGAACCTCATCCTTCATCAGTGTGTTGTAAACCTCTTTGAAATCCTTTTGCTGCCGCTCGAAAGTCGAAGTCAGATCGCTTTGCCGGTCCCTTAGACGCCAATAGCGCGGCGATACCATCTTGCCTTTTACCACCACATCCCCGCGATCCATTTTGATCAGATAGGAATTCAGGGAACGTAGTGCGAAATGATCCAGCACAACCATTTCATAGGTGCCGCGCACATCAATGCCGTTTTCTGTAGGATCGTTGTGCAGGCTGGTCAGCGGACGACCGGACCCGTCCAGCCAGACAACCGGACCGGCATCACGGCGCATATCCGGACGGTGGTTGCGGATATGTTTGAGTTTCTCGCCCAGTCGAACGATGGTCTTTACCCCGCGACGGGATTTCCATTTACCCGGCCTTTCCCGCTGATGTCGCGGGAATTGCTCGGTCACCAGACCGGGTGTGAATTCCTCTTTCATATTGCTGCCGTGGTTCAGCTCGCTCATTGAAAGGGCGTCAAAGGGGCCTGTCTGTTTCAGCAAATCGGCCATTTTACCCTGACCCGACCGGATGTTGATAAATTCATCCACATCTATCGACAGGTAAAAATCGGCCTTCCTGAACTCGGAAAGATACGGTGTATAGGCCAATGCCGCCGGCTGAAACGACGAATGGCCACAAACCAGCGCCGGATTTGGCAAATGGCGCAGTTGCCCCATTTCTTCGAGCCGGTCCAAAATCAGATCCGTTCCATCGGAACAATCATTCGTGAAAACAACGAAATCCTGTATGCCGATGGATTTGTGCCAGGCCAGCCATTCAATAATGAACGGACCTTCGTCTTTCATGCAGGTGGTTACCAGAAACCGCGCATTATCGGGATCCCACGGTTTGTCCTGCAGATTGGTCAGGTCAGGATTGACCGAATCCTTCTTGGCAGGCGCAGAAACGGAAACCTGTTTTTTGCCACCGCGTATAAAACTGCGCACCGTTGACGGTTTCTTTGGAACCTGAAAAATCAGCCCCTTCTTTTCCAGACTGCGGGTGATTTCCTCGACCGTTTCGGCGCCATATACCTTGGGGTGGAATTCCAGAACCAGTGCGCGCACACCGGAAAGATCGGCATCATCGAACAGGCCCAGTTCGCCACCTTCGATATCGCAAATAATAACAGTCGGGTTTTTCGTCTTGATCAGGTCATGGATGTTGTAACAGGGCAGATCCAGTTTCTGGGTATAGCGCTGCGCATCCGGATCCATCGACGAGGCCCAGAAATCCTTGCGCAAATAGAAAGGGACCGATTTTTGCTGGCCGGGCACAACAACGCCATTCAACAGCTCGACGTTTTCAACACCGTTCAGGCGGTGGGTTTCCCTGATTACCGGAATCAGCTCTGGATTGGCTTCGATCGTGGTGACAGCCTCGACGCCTTCCACCTGCGCGGCAACGGTCGAGATAAGCCCGATACCCGCCCCCAGTTCCAGCACTCGGTCGCCTGGTTGCAGCATTTGCCGGGTCAGGGCGCATTCACCGCCCTCATAGCGACTGTTGCGCATCGGGCGTTCGATTTTAGGTGTAATGATACGTGGAATGAACGGCACTTTGATGCCGTTCGTTTCGATGATTTCATTATACTCTAACACATTGGACATTACGCACTATTTCCGGTCATTGCCTGTTATGATGCCTTAACAAACCCAGCATCCGATGGGATTTACTTTCATAACAGTGGTTTCTTTTCAAGAGAGTTAAAGGCCTAATGTGCCGTTTCCCCCTTATCGACAGTGAAAAAGAATGGCTCGTCCGGGTCTTTCTCAAGCACCTCGTCCGGCACGACCTCGGGGCCCATCAGAAAAACATTCGCGCCAAAATGGCGGTGCAGTTTTGACAGTTTTTCCATACGGGGGCCGGTCAGTTCTTTGTAGAATGCGGCGTAGTTTTCCGTCGCCTTCAGTTCCTGAATCTTCTTACTGTGCATTTCCACGGAATGCCGGTGCGCCGCCGCGATTTCAGGGTCGGACATCAGCCGGTCCAGTTCGGCACGAACCGCCGGTATCATGCGTTTGATCGAATGGTCTTTGGTTGTGTTGTTATTCATCCGAAACCAATAGGCCAACCCCTGATCCCGATCCACATGGTTCACCCGCCCGCGATCCCGCTTTACCAGAAAACTTTCGGCGCAGCGCACCGCATAATGGTTCAACTGCACCAGATCATAGCCATAGGTATCAACCGTCGAACGCCAGCCGTTGCGATACATTTTGCTGGGCATCGGTTTTCCCGAACCATTAACCCAGTTGATATTTTCCCACAGCTGCGGACGCAGGCCCTTGGGCCGGTGCACCCCCATCTTCTTGAAGATCCCGATGTTCTGGTAAAGCGTCTTGATACCCCATGCCTGATGCGGTTTTCGGGTCAGCTCGTCGGCGCAACTGTCGTATTGCTCGATAATCAGGCCATCGGTGAATTTGTGAATGTCATTATTGCCAAACAGCCGCCATGTCAGCGCGATCATATTGGCATCCCCGACCGCCTGAAACAGCGCTTTCAGGGTGCCATCGCCGCATTTGATATTGATGAATTCGTCAACATCCATACAGATCAGCCAATCGGCATTTTTGACCATCTTTTCCTTTTCGGCCGCCTGAAGCGCGGCATGCTGCGGCTTCAGGTCGGAATTGCGAAACGGGTTTTCACGGTGCTGCACCAGCCCCTTGTCTTGTAACATTTGCAGCATGGTGTCGGTGCCGTCAGTGCAGTCATTCGTATAGATCAGAAAGTCCTGCACCCCGATCGCACGATGAAAGGCCAGCCATTCCAGAATGAACGGCCCTTCGTTTTTCATGGTGGTGACAATACAGGTGCGCGGGTCACTCTTTTTGCGTTTTCCCGCACTTTCCTCGGGTGTGCGGACCGGCTTGTGGTTGAACAGTTTTTGCGACAACTCCAGCAGGTTCTTATCCTCGATCAGGCTGGTTTTAGGCACGATTTTCGACACGGTTTCGGTTGGATGACGCAGGGCCATACAGCGCAAATAGGGCGCGGTTTCATCCGGTGCCGGTGGTGCCCCCACCACACGAACCAGCCGCCAGACCGTATTTTCCTTTGAGGTCGCAGGCGCGATGCACCAGCGTCTTCGGGTCTCTTTGGTGTCAAACTGGCGGCAAATATGATCGCCAAAACAGGCGGGCTGGTTTGGTCGAACACGCCACGGATAAATCTGATGGCCGTCCAGTTGAATACAGCCACGGCTGGCGGTTGTGGCGCGATCAAATACATTCGGGCCATTGCCGATCACCAACAGGTCATACAGTTCAATCGTCATCACCGCGCGGGCGGTGTTCAGGAAACGGGCACGGGCCAGTTCAAACAGCTGCATTTCCCCCAATGGCGACAGCCAAGGGTCGGCGGGCGGGATTTCCATCCGGTCTTTGCCCGGCGCACCGGGCACGTTATAGGGGTGTGCCTCGGGGGGCAGGTTGGGTTTGCCCAGCGGGGCAGCAGAATCCAGCAGCACAAGGCGTTGCAATCCTTTGATGCTGGCCGCTTTGTTTTTCAGTTTCTTGGCATAGGATTTATCACTGCCCGGCTGGGCGCGGTCCAGTATCAGGGCGGCGTTCATACCGTGGTGTTCAACATGGTATTTCAGCCAGTCCAGCGTGGTTTCCAGCGTTTCGCCGTTGCGGATGGCAAAGCCGGTATTCAGCCCCGCAAACAGATCCGTTTCCGGTTCGTGGATCGTGACATCCAGCCGTGTATCACCCACAAAAACCGGAAGGGGCTCACCCTCTGGAGCAAGACAATCCAGAACCGGCGCATTGCCAATACTGCGGCTACCCGCGATCTTGGCACCATCCCCTACACGGATGTTTTCATGCGGCGTATCCGAGGCAAAGAACAACCACGCGCCGTCGGGTTTGGAAATGGCATCAAGCAATGTGACGCCCCCTGCCTGCTGCACATTCAGGCTACGCTTGTGGAAAAAATCACCGTTAGCCATCGTTCTGCACTGCCTTCAGATAGCGGTCGATCTGTGTGCGATATAATTCAAAAGTGGGCGGTTTACTGTCCCCACAGATCGCCAAATGCCAGAACAGTTCGACATTATCCTGATCCTCGACCATCTTTTGAAACCTGGATTGATGGGCTAAATAGGCCTCTTTATGCAGGTTAGAGACTGATTCAATCTCCATCAGCTCTTGCAGTTTTGCCTTGGTGGCGGGCAGCATTTGCAGGATGCTGTCATCTTCAACCGTGTTGAAATTCCGCTCGATCCAATAGCCCAGACCGATTTCACGGTCCGTCCGGTTGGGCAATCCACGTGCGCGTTTCACCATAAAGGATTCCGCCGAGCGCAGCGAATAATGGTTCAACTGCACCATCGCATTGCTAACCC
>WGBJ01000305.1 GCA_015494385.1 Marinosulfonomonas sp. | reverse complement strand
GCGTCAGCCAGTCGATCCCGTCCTGCGTTTCCTTGTTGGCGGCCACGCGGTTGACTTCCCAGTCACCCCAGCCATCGGCGGCGCGGGCGTGGCTGGCGAACCGGCGTCGGCGGTCGTGCGCAGCATTCACTGCCACCCGATAGAGCCAGGTCGAGAACCGCGCCTGCCCGCGAAAACCGTTCAGTTTGGCGGGCAGGGCGGCGCAGATGTCCTGTGTCAGATCCTCGGCATCGGCGCGGGTGCCGGTCAGGCGGAAACACAGGCAAAACAGGCGGTCGTAATTGCGCCGCAGCAAAAGCGAGAATGCCTCGCGATCACCGCCAGCGGCCGACTGGGCCAGTGTTTCGTCTGTGGTCTCCATACGCATTACACTCTGTTAGACGGGTTGGTGTCGTCAATCCTTGGAAAAAAGATTCCATGCGCTGCCGCGCGGGCGGATATTTGCACCATTTGGAAGGGATCAGACCGACATGCAGAGGTATTTCATTTCAAGGTAATCTTCCATCCCGTGACGGCTGCCTTCGCGACCCAGACCCGATTGCTTGACCCCGCCAAAGGGGGCGACTTCGGTGGAAATGATACCGGTGTTGATGCCGACCATGCCGTATTCCAGCGCCTCGGCCACCTTGTAAACGCGCGACAGATCCTTGGCGTAAAAATAAGAGGCCAGACCGAAAATGGTGTCATTGGCCATCTCGATCACCTCGTCCTCGGTTTCGAATTTGAACAGGGCGGCCAGCGGGCCGAAGGTTTCGTCCTGTGCCACCTGCATGTTCTGTGTGACGCCGGTGACTACGGTGGGCTGATAGAAGGTGCCGCCCAGATTGTGCCCCTTGCCCCCCATCAGGATTTCCGCCCCTTTGGCGGTGGCGTCATCCAGATGTTCCTGCACCTTTTCGACCGCATCCTGATTGATCAGCGGGCCGGTGGTGATGCCGTCTTTCAACCCGTCACCCACGTTCAGGCCTTTGACGGCCACGGCCAGTTTCTTGGCGAATTCATCATAGACTCCGGCCTGCACATAGATCCGGTTGGCGCAGACACAGGTCTGGCCGTTGTTGCGGAATTTGCAGATCATTGCGCCTTCGACAGCGGCATCCAGATCGGCATCGTCAAACACGATAAACGGCGCGTTGCCGCCCAGTTCCATCGAACATTTCATCACCTGATCGGCGGCCTGACGCAGCAGGATGCGGCCCACTTCGGTCGAGCCGGTGAAGGTCAGCTTGCGCACAATCGGGTTTTCGCAGAATTCCTTGCCCACGTCGGACGAATGGGTCGAGGGCACTACGTTGAACACCCCCGCAGGGATGCCCGCACGATCGGCCAGCACCGCCAGCGCCAGTGCGGACAGCGGTGTTTCGGCGGCGGGGCGGGCGACAAAGGCGCAACCGGCGGCGATGGCCGGACCGGCCTTGCGGGTGATCATCGCGTTGGGGAAATTCCAAGGGGTGATCGAGCCGACAACGCCAATCGGCTGTTTGATCACGGTGATGCGTTTGTCCGGTGCATGGCCGGGAATGGTCTCGCCGTAAACGCGCTTGGCCTCTTCCGCAAACCATTCAATGAAGGATGCGCCATAGACGATTTCACCGCGCGCCTCGGCAAAGGGTTTGCCCATTTCTGCGGTCAGGATGGTGGCCAGATCATCGGCGTTTTCCATCATCAGATCGTACCACGCCCGCAGGGTGTTGGCCCGTTCCTTGGCCGTTAGTGCTGCCCATTTTTTCTGCGCCACCTGTGCCGCCGCAATGGCGCGGTTCACATCCGCGCGGGTCAGGTCGGCCACCTGACACACCACATCGCCGCGCGCGGGGTTGGTCACGTCAAAGCGGTTGCCATCGCCGGCATCGATCCATTCGCCATTCACATAGCCTTTGGTGGCCAGCAACGAGGGATCCTTTAGCAGGTCTTTCAGGTTTGTAGCGGATTCAAGCATGGTGTTCTCCTGCAAAAAATGTCTCTTTGACAATGGCAGAGCATGTGCGTTTCATGTTGTCCAGAAAAATGATCAAATTATCGGGGCCGGATATGGATTTCGACGATGCCTATAGCAACAGCGCCTATATCGACGGGGCTGATGAATATCCTGGCCGCTGGGATGACGCCGCGCATGACTTCCGCTCGCTGGAAAATGCCTTCGGGCGGGCGCGGCTGAATTTGCGTTATGGCGAGGGTGCGCGCGAGGTGTTCGATCTGTTCTATCCGGCCTCCGGCAAGCCCGAGGGGCTGATGGTGTTCGTGCATGGCGGCTACTGGATGGCGTTCGACAATAAATCGTGGTCGCATCTGGCGGCCGGTGCTGTGGCACGGGGCTGGGCGGTGGCGATGCCGTCCTACACGCTGGCCCCCGAGGCGCGGATTGCCGACATCACCCGCCAGATTGCCCGCGCGGTTGAGGCCGCGGCGAAGTGCATTCAGGGGCCGATCGTGCTGGCGGGCCATTCGGCGGGCGGGCATCTGGTGGCGCGGATGCGCTGCGGGGATGTGGCGCTGGATGTGGCCGACAGGGTGCAGCGGATCATGCCTATCTCGCCACTCTCCGACCTGCGCCCGTTGCTGCAAACCAAAATGAACGAGACGCTGCGCATGGACATGGCCGAAGCCAAGGCCGAAAGCCCCCTGCTGTGCAAGGATTTGCGCAGCATCCCCACCCACGTCTGGGTAGGTGCAAACGAGCGGCCCGTCTTTCTGGATCAGGCCCGCTGGCTGGCAGAAGGCTGGCCCGATACGCAACTGACCATCGCCCCGAACCGCCACCATTTCGATGTAATCGACGATCTGGCCCAGCCGGACAGCGAGATGGTCAAGGCCCTGCTGGCATGAGCCGCTTTTCCGCCCCGCAAAAGACCCTTCTGGTGGCAACGCCCCTGATCGTGCTGGTGCTGATCTATCTGTTTCCGGCGCTATCCCACAGCCTTGGAAACCCGCGCGGGGTGGTGATTGCATTGGCGATCTACTGGTGCGTGGTGTGCTTTGGCTTTGGCCTGACCATAATCGGCCCGCGCAACCTGAAACGCCTATACGCCCGCCAGAAACCCGCAAGCGCGCTGAACCTTGCCCTTGCCATCCTGCCCGTGGCGCTGGTGTTCTTTGCGGCCTTCCTGCCCGTCACGGCCAGCCTGTCCCCCCGCATCCTGCTGCTGGCAACACTGTTCGCCATCATCAACGGCAGTGCCGAAGAACTGTTCTGGCGCGGTGCGTTCATCCGCCATTTTCCACAGGACGCCCGCTATGCCATCATCTACCCGCTGGTTCTGTTCACCGCATGGCACATCGCTTTGGCGTTGATCAAAGGCGCACAGTATCAGGGCGGCGCAGCGGCCCTGATCGGCGGGGCGGCCATCATGGGGCTGCTATGGGGTGTCTTGGCATGGCGAACCAAGTCGATCTACCTGTCCACCCTCTCGCATATCGGCGTGAACATGATGGCCTTTCCGGCGGTGTTGCTGGCGAACGGTTAGCGGCCGAATTTCCCTTGCCAAGTCGGCCATCTGTCCCCGTCTTCGGGTGTGGCCTCGTAAACCCCGCGGGCAATGGCACGGCTCAGGCAAACAGCGGCGGCATGGTTCAGCCGGATCGGGTCGAACACCGGATCTGGCAGTGGCTTAACCCCCGTGGACACACCGAACACCAGATCCCCGTCATAGGGCGTGTGGCTGGGCACAATCGCCCGCGCCATGCCGTCATGCGCGGCGGTGGCCATGCGCGTGGCCTGCGCCTGCGTCAGCACCGCATCGGTGGCGACAATCGCAATCGTGGTGTTCTCGCGCAACTGGGTCTCGGGGCGCGGCTCATGGCCTGCGTCATAACCCTGCGCCATGCCGACCGCGCCAAACTCGCCGCCCATTTCAAAGGGCGCTGCCCAGAATTCAGGCCCGTCACCAACCGTCACCGCCCCTTGCGCATTCACGGCCACCAAAGCACCGACTGTTACGCCACATTCCAGCACGACCGAGGCCGACCCCAGCCCGCCTTTCAACCCTGTCACAGTTGCCCCAGCGCCCGCGCCGTGGGTGCCCAAAGAAAACTCGACCACTGCGGCCTCTAACGCCGCGCGGCCCAACCCTTTGTATGGGTTCTCGTCCCAATCCTTGTCGCCACCGTTCAGCAAATCAAACAGGATCGCCGCCGGCACAATCGGCACATGTTGCCCGCCAATTTCAAACCCGCGCCCCTGTGTGCGCAAAGCATCCGCCACGCCCGAAGCCGCATCCAGCCCGAAGGCCGACCCGCCGGACAAAACCAGCGCATCCACCTCCTGCACCACCTTGTCCGGCGCCAGCAAATCCGTTTCCCGCGTGCCCGGCGCGCCCCCCATAACATGCACAGCCGCAACAAAAGGTGCATCCCCGACCAACACGGTCGATCCCGATTTCACCTTGGCATCCGCCGCATTGCCTACGCGCAATCCGGCCACATCGGTAATCAGATTAAGCGGTCCCGGTTTCATGGCCTTGCCCTTCTTCTTTCCAAAAATACCTC
>WGBJ01000304.1 GCA_015494385.1 Marinosulfonomonas sp. | reverse complement strand
GGGCGCTGAGCGCGGCACGCATTATGCGGCAACCGCGGCGCTGGCCCCTTTTGTGTTTCCGGTTGCCGCAAAATATCAGGGGTCATTTCTTAGGAGAGCCCTTGATGAAAACCATCATCGAACCATTCCGTATCAAAGCTGTTGAGCCCATCCGCATGACCACCCGCGAGGAGCGGCGGGAGAAACTGGCGGCGGCCAACCACAATGTTTTCGCCCTTGCATCAGACGATGTGCTGATTGACCTGCTGACCGACAGCGGCACCGGCGCGATGAGTAGCAAGCAATGGGCCGCCATCATGCGCGGCGACGAAAGCTATGCCGGATCGCCATCATTCGAGCGCTTTCAGGCCGCCATCCGCAACCTGATGCCGTTTGACCACATCATCCCCACCCATCAGGGCCGCGCCGCCGAAGCGATCCTGTTTTCCATCCTTGGCGGACCGGGCAAGAATTTCCCCTCCAACACCCATTTCGACACCACCCGCGGCAATATCGAAGCCGGTGGCGCGCGCGGACATGATCTGTTGATTGAAGAGGGCAAAGACCCCGCCAACCTGCATCCGTTCAAGGGCAATATGGACCTTGAGAAACTGGAAAACTATTTGCAGGAACATGGCGACAGCGTGCCTTGCGTGATGCTGACCATCACCAACAACGCCGGTGGTGGCCAGCCCGTCAGCCTTGAAAACATCCACGCGGTGGCCAAGATCGCCCACGCGCATGGCCGCCCCTTTATCATCGACGGCTGCCGCTTTGCCGAAAACGCATGGTTCATCAAGCAGCGCGAAAAGGGGCAGCAGGACCGCTCGATCCCCGACATCGTGCGCGACTGTTTCTCGGTGGCCGATGGCATGACGATGAGCGCCAAAAAGGACGCATTCGCCAATATCGGCGGCTGGCTGGCGCTGAACGATCCCGAATTGGCCGAACTGGCCCGCGCCCGTCTGATCCAGACCGAGGGCTTTCCAACCTACGGCGGCCTTGCCGGTCGTGATCTGGACGCCATCGCGCAGGGGCTGACCGAAATCGTGGACGAAGATTACCTGCGCTACCGCATCCGCACCAATGAATATATCATCGAACGGCTGGACGCGCTGGGCATTCCCGTGGTCAAACCGGCAGGTGGGCATGCGGTGTTCATAGATGCCAAAGCATGGCTGCCCCACATCCCGCCACTGGAATATCCGGGCTATTCGGTGGCTGCGGCACTGTATGAAATCGGCGGAATACGCTGTGCTGAAATCGGCTCGGTGATGTTTGGCCGCCAACCGGACGGCAGCGAAAAACCGGCGATGATGGAGCTGGTCCGCATGGCCATCCCGCGGCGCACCTACACGCAATCGCACGCGGATTACATCGTCGAATGTTTTGCGGAACTGGCCGCAAACAAGGACAAATTGCGCGGCTATCGCATCACATGGGAGCCAAAACTGATGCGGCATTTTACGTGTAAGTTTGAGCCGCTCGCCTGACCCATACGCTCATCAAGCCTTGCGGCTTTCTTCGCGAAGAATGCCCGTCAGGGCTTGATGAGCTTTTCAACCTCGCCCCGCACCCCGTCCCATGCGCCTTCAACCAGATCCCTTGCCAGAACCCGTTCCGGATTGGTCGGTGGCGGCATCACCACACCATCAATGCGCATAAACCCGAACCGTTTGTAATATGGCTCGTCCCCCACCAGCAGCGCCCGCTCCCAGCCCAACCCCTGCGCCTTGTCCAGCGACTGCCGGATCAGCACACCGCCCAGCCCTTCGCCCTGCCGTGTGGGATGCACCGCCACCGGTCCCAGCAGCAGCACCCGCGCGCCGCCAACCTGCACCGGCCAATAGCGGATCGCGCCGCCGATGATGCCGCCCTCGTCCCGCGCCACAAGGCACAGATCGGCCACCGGATCGACGCCATCGCGCAACCGGTAGGACGACAACGCCTCGCGCCCCGGGGCAAAGCACAGATCATACAGCGCCTCGACCTCCCACCAGTCGTCTTTGGTTTCCCGCATTAGCCCGATCACGTGATGCCCCGTCTTTTCACTGGAAACCGCCCTAGCATGGCGTTATCCCCTGATCAAACAAAGGATACGCGAACATATGTTTTATCAACCCAAAAACGGCCACCCGCTGCCGCACAACCCTTTTTCCGCCATCGTGTCCCCGCGCCCGATCGGCTGGATCTCGACCCGTGGCAAGGACGGGGTGGACAACCTTGCCCCCTATTCGTTTTTCAACGCGGTGGCCTATGAGCCGCCACAGGTGATGTTCGCCTCGACCTCTTTGAAAGAGGGGCGGCACATGGGCAAGGACTCTGTTGCCAATATCGACGAAACCGGCGTGTTTTGCGTGAACATCGTGGAATACGCGATGCGGGATGCAATGAACGCCACGTCCGCCAGCAACCCCGAGGGCGGCGACGAATTCACCCATGCGGGGGTGGAACGGGCGGAATGCGAAACCATCGCCTGTTCGCGGGTGGCGGCGGCACCGGCAACGCTAGAATGCAAGTTGCTGCAAATCGTGCCGCTGGCGGGGGAACACAACCTGATCGTGATCGGCGAAGTCACCGGCGTGCATCTGCGGGATGATTGCGTGGTGGATGGAGTGTTCGACGTGACCTGCTATCAGCCGCTGGCACGGTTGGGCTATCAGGATTACACGCGGGTGGACGGGCTGTTCAGTTTGAAGCGTCCGGAGTAGCCCCCGATACCCGTTTTGCAGAAATGACAGCACCTGCCCGGGTGGGTGCGTGGCGCATCGGGTTTCATTTACCGCAACTCCGCAAACAATTCCCGAACGATCAATCAGTCGCACCGTTGCCAAGCACCCGCCGTGGGGCGGGCGGGTGCTGTCATTTCTGCAAAATGACGGGCGCATATTAGCGGGCAATGCGCAAAGCGGAAAATTGCATCCCCCCTTTCCCCGCTCCGCCCACTCGTGCATATTCCCACGCAAGCACCAACAAGGGGGATCCCATGACAGATACAGTAATCGGCATCATCGGCGGCTCGGGCGTATATGACATTGACGGGCTGCAAGACGCCTCTTGGCAAAGCGTGGACAGCCCGTGGGGCAAACCCTCGGACGATATTCTGACCGGCACGCTGAACGGTGTGAAAATGGCGTTCCTGCCCCGTCACGGGCGCGGACATGTGCATTCGCCCACCACGGTCCCCTACCGCGCCAATATCGATGCGTTGAAGCGGCTGGGCGTGACCGATGTGATCTCGGTTTCCGCCTGCGGGTCGTTCCGCGAGGAAATGGCACCGGGTGATTTCGTGATTGTGGACCAATTCATTGACCGCACCATCGCCCGCGAGAAATCGTTTTTCGGCACCGGCTGCGTGGCGCATGTTTCTGTCGCCCACCCCACCTGTCCGCGCCTATCGGATGCCTGCGAAGTGGCGGCCAAAGACGCTGGCATCACCGTGCACAAAGGCGGCACCTATCTGGCGATGGAAGGGCCGCAGTTTTCCACGCTGGCCGAAAGCAAAATGTATCGCGAGGTTTGGGGCTGCGACGTGATCGGCATGACCAACATGCCCGAAGCCAAACTGGCCCGCGAGGCCGAACTCTGCTACGCTTCCGTCGCTATGATCACCGACTACGACAGCTGGCATCCTGACCACGGCGAGGTCGACGTGACCGAGATCATCAAAACCCTGACCGGCAACGCCGACAAGGCCCGCAATCTGGTGTCCCGCCTGCCCGCACTGTTGGGCACTGATCGCAGCCCTTGCGAACACCACTGCGACCGCGCGCTGGAATACGCCATCCTGACAGCCCCCGAGGCCCGCGATCCGGCGCTGGTGGCCAAACTGGATGCGGTGGCAGGGCGGGTTTTGGGGTAATCTCTCCGAGATAAACGGCGGCAGGCTTGGCTCACATGGGTTCTGGAGCGCATTGCCGACTACAAGATCAACCGGCTGGACGAGCTGATGCCGTGAAATTATAGTCCGGAGGCGTAAGCTCTGGACGCTTACCGTATAGTGAATGTTGTGTTAAGTATAATTCCTTTCAATGGTTGGCAGCAGGTCAGATCCTCCATCACCAACTCTAAGCATTATTCAGCGAATAAACCTTATGATTTCCTCATAAGGAATCCCTCTCCCCTAGATGCGCGATTTCAAGTCGTGGATGAATTCAGTAATTGCACACTCATCATTCGGTGTTCTTTGGTACTTTCTCAATGCTGGCCCAAGATAGTATAATACCAGCCCAATATCTTTTGGGGTGTCTGGTAGATGGTCCTTTATGACCCTGATAAAAGCAGGGATCGACATAAAGGATAAAAAATCTTCGTATCCCCTAGAAGATGCAAATGGAATGTTTTGCAAGTAAGCGTTAGCCAATATTAATTGCTCACGCTTTTTCCAACTTCTATGGGCGAGCACGATGGGATACACTTTCCCACCATCAGCTTCAGGTGGATATTTTTCAAGCACCCAAGCAGCGGCATCCGCAGAACTCAATGTCCTGATATATGCACATTCCTTTCTATATTTCTCAAGCATAATCAATTACCTGTGTAATTAACAAATGATTGCGAGGGCAAACCCTCGTTATCCGGCAAAGAAGCCGAAGGAGTATAGTGCCCTGAGTTGTTAGACCAAGAAATAATCTGCCCTCTATTGGATGAGTTATTCCTATTAAATTTTATTGATCCCGCATACGAGCTATGACTGAAGTGCGTGACAATTCAACCCCTAAGCGCAAGGTGAAAGCACTTATCCAATACATGCCTTGCTTGTAAGCGGTTGATAATAAAGATTAAATAAATTTCCCATCAACCGTGTAGCACAAGGCATGAGTTGGCAAGCCGTTGATATTAAAAGGGAAATATTATTTGCCCCCACCCAAGGATGGGAGCAATATCAAGGAACTGATCATGTTCCTGACGTCCTCAGGCATTGGATTGCCCGTCGATGAAGGCGGGGAACCGATAGGGTCCTGGACACCCGAAAAACTAGCAATGGCAATTACGGATATTGATCCGAAGAGCGCTGGAATTGAGTTGCGCTCAGTGCAAAACTGGTTTCAGAAGAATGATAAAGGAATTGGCCCGGATAATATTCGGCGGCTGGCCCAGATATTCGGATGTAACAATCCTGAAGCAACAAGAGAATGGCGTGTAGAACTTAGTGCCGCGCAAAGACGACTTGTTGCTGAAAGGCGGACAAAACGTAATAAACAGAAGCCGCCTGCTGTCGAAGGGTCAATTTCCCCCCAAAGGATTATACCGGAAAAAAACGCATCAGTGGCCGGCAGGCAAGGGAATGCTGGCGTCACCCACACCAAGAAACAGCCATTTAGTTTGCCGAGACTTTCGAACACATTATTCTCAATGTCAGCCTTAAATATATCAGCGGCTCTGTGGGCCGCTTGGGTTGTGCTCGGTATCTTGGCCTTTATCTTGAGAATTTACAGCGTGACCTACAGTCCGACTGATGGGATTGATAAACAGGTAGGGTTTTACTGGGCACCCAATTGGACCCTGCTCTCTATATTCTTGCTACCATTTTACCTGAGCATTTTGATAAAGCTTCTGACCTTCTGGAAAGATGTGGGGCGGAATAAATGTGCCGCTGGCAACGAAATTAGTGACAACAGTGATTGGGTATCAACAGTGGGCGCGTATTCATTTTCTCATTGGGCCGTGTTCGTGATCAGTTTCGGGATAGTTTTTGTTCTTCAATGGGCCGGTGTTTATCTATACGCATTAATGAGAGGTGATGCCAGCCAACTGATGGTGGACTGGAATCTCGTGGCAATCATGCGACCAGAGATAATATCGAGACCGGCTGCCATTTCCTTTTCAATGCTGGCGTTTTTATTTACTGGAGTTGAGACCTTCTTATTCTTAACTGGTCTCGTTTTCCTTTATATTGTGACACAGGATTACCAAAAACTTTGCATTGAAACCAAATTGCAAACAGGAAAGCAGTTCCAGATCAATGCTCGGGAAGTCGGCATTACACTTATGACCGGGGTGT
>WGBJ01000303.1 GCA_015494385.1 Marinosulfonomonas sp. | reverse complement strand
ATGGATGATCTGACGCCCGAAAAGGACGGCAAGGTCGTGCATAACATGGAGGACGACGTGATCCGCAGCGCGACTGTGGTCTTTGAGGGTAAAATTACCTTCCCGCCACCGCCGTTGAAAGTGCAGGCGATTGCGGCGCAACCCAAGAAAGAAGCGCCAAAGGAACTGACCGCCGAAGAAAAGCGCGCACAGGAACTGGCGGAATTCAAGGCGGCGACCAAACAGCAGGTCGGTATGCTGGCCGCTGGCGGGTTGCTGATGCTGCTGATCGGGGCTTATGCACCGGCCAGCTTTATGGCGCATTTCATTGTGTTTGCCCTGTCGTGTTTCATCGGCTTCCAGGTGATCTGGAACGTCAGCCACGCGCTGCACACGCCGCTGATGGCGGTGACAAACGCCATTTCGGGGATCGTGATCCTGGGGGCGCTTTTGCAGGTCGGGTCCAGCAACTGGCTGGTTGTGATCCTTGCAACCGTTTCGATCCTGATCGCGACGATCAATATCGTTGGTGGCTTTCTGGTGACACGCCGGATGCTTGCCATGTTCCAGAAATCTTAAGGGGGGCGGGATCATGAGCATTGGTATCGTATCCGCAGCCTATATCGCATCGGCTGTTCTATTCATTCTGTCGCTGGGCGGGCTAAGCAATCAGGAAAGCGCCAAGCGCGCGGTCTGGTATGGCATTGTCGGCATGGCAGTGGCGGTGTTTGCCACCGTCTTTGGCCCCGGCATCGGCAGCTATTTCCTTGTAATCCTTGCTATCGCGGCGGGGGCTTATGCGGGCTACTATGTGGCGGGCAAGGTCGAGATGACCGAGATGCCGCAACTGGTGGCGGCCCTGCACAGTTTCGTTGGTCTGGCCGCTGTTTTCATCGGCCTGAACGCCGAACTGGAGCTGGGCACCGTGCAACATTTGCTGTCCACGGGTGGGAATACCGAAGATCTGGCGGGCTTTGCCAAGAAACTGGCCCATAAGGACGCGGTGGAAATCGCCATTCTGAAGGTCGAGGTTTTCCTTGGTGTATTCATCGGCATCATCACCTTCACCGGCTCGGTCATTGCTTTTGGCAAACTGGCCGGCAAGGTCGATGGCGGCTCGAAACAGCTGCCCGGTGGCCATATGCTGAATGCGGCGGCGCTTGCGGCCTCTATCATCCTTGGCCTGATGTATTTCAACGGCGCCGGAATCTGGACGCTGCTGCTGATGATCCTGATTGCGGGCTTTATCGGCTGGCATCTGATCATGGGCATTGGCGGCGCGGATATGCCGGTCGTTGTGTCGATGTTGAACAGCTATTCCGGCTGGGCGGCGGCGGCGATCGGTTTCACCCTTGGCAATGATT
This sequence comes from Marinosulfonomonas sp., assembly GCA_015494385.1. Lineage (GTDB taxonomy): Bacteria > Pseudomonadota > Alphaproteobacteria > Rhodobacterales > Rhodobacteraceae > Profundibacter. Next base: position 1,116 of record WGBJ01000303.1, on the reverse strand, counting down.
TGCTGATCGTGACCGGTGCGCTGGTTGGCTCGTCCGGGGCGATCCTGAGCTACATCATGTGCAAGGCGATGAACCGCAAATTCATTTCGGTTATTCTGGGCGGCTTTGGCGGCTCTTCGGGGCCGCAGATGGAAGTCGAAGGTGAACAGGTGCCGATCGAGGCCGATGCCGTGGCGGCCGCGCTGGAAGAAGCCGACAGCATCATCATCGTGCCGGGTTATGGTCTGGCCGTGGCGCAGGCCCAGCAGGCGGTTTCGGAACTGACCAAACGTCTGCGGGACAAAGGCAAAGAGGTGCGTTTCGCCATTCACCCCGTTGCCGGACGTCTGCCGGGCCACATGAACGTTTTGCTGGCCGAGGCCCGCGTGCCCTATGACATCGTGCTGGAGATGGACGAGATCAACGACGACTTCCCCGAAACCGATGTGGTGATTGTGATTGGCAGCAACGACATCGTCAATCCGGCCGCACAGGACGATCCGAACAGCCCGATTGCGGGGATGCCGGTTCTGGAAGTGTGGAAGGCCAAGCAGGTGTTTGTTTCCAAACGCGGGCAGGGGACCGGTTATTCCGGTATCGAAAATCCGCTGTTCTATAAGGACAACACGCGGATGTTCTATGGCGATGCCAAGGACAGTCTGAATAAACTGCTGACCTTGATCAACTAACCTTTAAACGCCCCGCCCGACCGGCGGGGCGTTTTTTTCTGATGGACCGGATGTTATGAGCCAACTCGAAGATCACCCGCTGCGCTACCAGATGGCAAACGAGCTGCACGCGCGGCCGTTTCCCGTTCTGTCCGCGCCATGCCATGCGGTGTTTCTGGCGCTGAAAAACCCTGTGGATGCCGCCAACCGCGACCGCGGGCTGGACCGCGCCCATCTGATTGACCTGCTGGACCGTTTTGGCGCGCCGCACCCGCAACCGGATGCCACGCATTTCTTTTGCGATCTGGGGCGGCACCGTCTGAAGTGGGAATTGCACCATGAATTTGTCACCTACACCATCTTTACCGACGGGGTGGCGGAACGCCCGTTCGACCCCGTCGCGTTCGAGGTTTTCCCCGCCGACTGGCTGGCAACCCTTCCCGGCAAACGGTTGACATCTGCCCTGATA
>WGBJ01000302.1 GCA_015494385.1 Marinosulfonomonas sp. | reverse complement strand
TGGCACCACGCTGTGGTCGGACCGGTTCTGGAATGCGCTGGGCAACAATTTCTGGTTTTTCCTTGTTCATATGCTGGTGCAAAATCCGATCGGTATTTTGCTGGCCGCGATCCTGTCCAGCCCGAAACTGCGTTTTGCCGCCGGTTACCGCACCGCGATTTTTATTCCCACCATCCTGTCTTTTGTGATTGTCGGCTTTGCCTGGAAACTGATCCTGTCGCCGATCTGGGGCATCGCGCCGGATCTGTTGAAAATGGTCGGATTGAAAAGCCTTTACGCCCCGTGGCTGGGTAAAGAAGAATACGCCCTGACCACGCTGGCGCTGATTTCCGTCTGGCAGTTTGTCGGCATCCCGATGATGCTGATCTATGCCTCGCTGTTGTCAATCCCCGAGGAGATTCTGGAAGCCGGCGAATGTGACGGCGTGACCGGCATGGCTGCCTTCTGGAAGATCAAGCTGCCGCTGATCCTGCCCAGCATCGGGATTATCTCGATCCTGACCTTTGTCGGCAACTTCAACGCATTCGATTTGATATACACGGCGCAGGGTGCACTTGCAGGGCCGGATTATTCTACCGATATTCTGGGCACACTGATGTATCGCACCTTCTTCGGGTTCCAGTTGCAACTGGGGGATCCGCATATGGGATCGGCCATTGCCTCGGCCATGTTCGGCATCATCCTGATCGGTGTCTGTTTCTACCTGTTCGCCATTCAAACGCGGCTGCGCCGCTATCAGTTCTAGGGGGGCAGGGATATGAACAAAGCACGCCGCAACCTGCCCAACACCATCGCCGCCCACGCGATCCTGCTGACCTATACTGTCATTGCGCTGTTTCCGGTGTTTGTGATCCTGATCAACAGCTTCAAGGCGCGCAAGGCGATCTTTCGCCATCCGCTGTCCTTTCCCAATCCGGAAACCTTCAGCACCATCGGTTATGAAACCGTGTTCAAGCAGGGGGATTTCTTTCTTTATTTCCAGAACTCGATGATCGTGACCGTCGCCAGCCTGTTCTTTATTCTGCTGTTCGGGGCCATGGCCGCCTTTGCGCTGGCCGAATACCGGTTCAAGGGCAATACGCTGATGGGGCTTTATCTGGCGCTGGGCATTATGATCCCGATCCGCATCGGCACTGTGGCGATCCTTGAAATGATGGTGGCCAGCGGGCTGGTGAATACGCTGACTGCACTGATCCTTGTCTATACCGCGCAGGGGTTGCCGCTGGCAGTGTTCATCCTGTCCGAGTTTATGAAACAGGTTTCGGATGACCTGAAAAACGCAGGAAGGATCGACGGGCTGTCGGAATACGCCATCTTTGGCCGTCTGGTGTTGCCGCTGGTGCGTCCGGCAATGGCCACTGTGGCGGTGTTCAACATGATCCCGATCTGGAACGATCTGTGGTTCCCGCTGATCCTTGCCCCATCTGAGGGCACCAAAACCCTGACGCTGGGATCGCAGGTCTTTATCGGCCAGTTCGTCACCGACTGGAACGCGGTTCTGTCGGCGCTGAGCATGGCCATCATTCCGGTGATGTTGCTTTATGTTGTGTTTTCGCGACAGCTGATCCGGGGTATTACATCGGGGGCTGTGAAATGATCCGTGTGCTGGTGGCAGGTCTGGGGAATATGGGGCGCAGCCACGCGCTGGCCTATCATGCCCACCCCCATGCCGAAATCGTCGGGCTGGTGAACCGCTCGGATGTTGATCTGCCTGCCGGGTTGCAGGGCTACCCCCGCTATCAAACCTTTGAACAGGGGTTGGCCGAAACCGCCCCCGATCTGGTTTGCATCGCCACCTACACCGACAGCCACGCGGATTACGCCGTGGCCGCGATGCAGGCCGGTGCGCATGTGTTCATTGAAAAACCGCTGGCCGCCACCGTGGCTGACGCGCGCCGTGTGGTGGACACGGCCAAACGGCTGAACCGCAAGCTGGTGGTCGGCTATATCCTGCGCCACCACCCCAGCTGGCAGCGCCTGATTGCCGAGGCCCGCGCGCTGGGTGGCCCCTATGTGTTCCGCCTGAACCTTAACCAGCAAAGCAGCGGTGCCACATGGGAGGTGCACAAAGCCCTGATGGACAGCACCAGCCCGATTGTCGATTGCGGGGTGCATTATGTCGATGTGATGTGCCAGATCACCGATGCCCGCCCCGTTCGGGTGCATGGCATGGGCCTGCGCCTGACCGATGAAATCGCGCCGGATATGTATAACTACGGCCAGTTTCAGGTGGTGTTTTCCGATGGCTCGGTCGGTTGGTACGAGGCCGGCTGGGGGCCGATGATGTCGGAAACCGCCAGTTTCGTAAAAGATATCATTTCACCCGCTGGATCGGTGTCGATTGTCGGGGCGGATGCCAGCGATACTGACAATATCGACAGTCACACACGGGTGGGCGGATTGAAACTGCATACCCTGTCGGGCGACCGGATGATTGATTTGCCGGATGAACCCGACCACCAGCAACTGTGCAACGCCGAGCAGGATTTCATGCTGGCCGCCATCAAAGACAGCACCGACCTGACCCGCCATATGCAGGACGCCGTGGCGTCACTGGAAATCTGTCTGGCAGCGGATGAAAGCATCCGTACAGGACAGGTCATTGAATTGAAAAAGGACGCCTGAATGACAGCCCTTCATTTGCAAAAAGTCTGTAAATCCTTTGGCACGGTCAAGGTTTTGCACGACATCGACCTGACCGTCGAGGATGGCGAATTCGTGGTGTTCGTTGGCCCGTCCGGCTGTGGCAAATCCACTTTGTTGCGGGTGATTGCCGGGCTTGAGGATGCGACCTCGGGCACTGTGGAAATCGCCGGCCGCGATGTCACCACCACGCCACCCGCCAAACGCGGGATTGCGATGGTGTTTCAGTCCTACGCGCTTTATCCGCACCTGACGGTGCGCGGGAATATGGAACTGGGGCTGAAACAGGCCAGAATGGACAAGGCCGAAATCGCCGAGCGCGTGGCCGAGGCCAGCCGCATGTTGTCACTGGATGACTACCTTGACCGCCGCCCGTCCGAACTGTCGGGCGGCCAGCGCCAGCGGGTTGCCATTGGCCGCGCCATCACCCGTGAACCGGAACTGTTCCTGTTTGACGAACCCCTGTCCAATCTGGACGCCGCGCTGCGGATGAACACCCGCATCGAAATCGCCAATCTGCACCGCACGATTGACAGCGCCATGGTCTATGTCACCCACGACCAGATCGAGGCAATGACACTGGCCGACCGCATCGTCGTGCTGCGCGACGGGCGGGTCGAACAGATCGGCACTCCGATGGACATCTACAATGACCCTGACAATCAGTTTGTCGCCAGCTTTATCGGCTCGCCGGCGATGAATTTCGTCAAGGCCGCCGCCTACGGGTTTGACAAAGGCGCCGTGCTGGGAATCCGTCCCGAATATCTGACGGTGGTTGACAGCGGCCGCCTGTCCGGCGTGGTCACCCATATTGAACGGCTGGGGGCGGAAACCAACCTGCTGGTTGCGCTGGATACGGATGATACGCTTACCCTTCGCCTGTTCGGGCAATATGCGTTCGATGTCGATCAACATGTCGAAATCGACTTTGACGATGACAAGGCTCTGTTCTTTGACGAAAACGGCCAGCGTGTCCGCTGACCCTTCTTCTGGCTGCAAATACCTGCGCCGCAGGCAAAAGCGCGCCCCGTCAGGGGCGCGCGCGGGGTGACGCGCGTTAGCGCGGCACAACCCTCAGATCAATTTAACCTGCGTGCCCACCTTGGCCAGATCGAACAATTCGGCAATCTGGTTGTTATACAGCCCGATACACCCGTTGGACGACCTCCGCCCGATCTTGCGCGTGTCGTTGGTGCCGTGGATCCGGTAATACTGCCAGCTTAGATACAGCGCATGTGTCCCCAGCGGGTTGTCCGGCCCCGGGCCGACATAATCGGGCCATTCGGGGTTGCGCCGTTTCATCGATGCGGTTGGCCGCCACGACGGGCCGACAACCTTGCGGATAATCCGGGTATAGCCACGGCGGGTCAATTCATCGGTCATCGGCACGGAACTGGGATACAGCTTGTAAACACTTTCGTCCTCGGACCAGAACTGTACCATCCGCGAAACCGTATCCGACAAAATGACACCGTTTTTCAAATTGTCGAAATGGTCCTGCCAGCGCGGAACCCGAAAGGATGAAATATTGCGCCGTGTCCCGCCGCTTGCCTGTGCCAGCAATGCAGGTGCCGGAAAGATGCTGAGCGCCGCTGCCCCAAGCAGCACTTTGCGTCTGGATTTGTTTTCAGGTTTGTCGTTGCTCATTCGTTTCTCCTGTTATTTCACCCGATACGGGATTGCCTCATGCGGACATAGGGGCTTCCAGCGCTGGCAGGTAAAGGGCGGCTACGATCACAAGATGGTGAGAATTCGGGCAGGTTTTTTTGCTTTGAACCCAAGTAATTTCTTGACCGGTTGATAAAACGCCGCCACCCTTGCGACACATTGCCACTTGGGAGGTTACAATGGGAATTTTAAAAACATGGAGCAGACGCACAGTTTTGGCGTCATTTATTGCTGCGGGGACAATGATGTCTGCCGGCGCGGCGCTGGCCGAAAAAATCAAGG
>WGBJ01000301.1 GCA_015494385.1 Marinosulfonomonas sp. | reverse complement strand
GTACCGGCACCAGATCGCCAATTTTGAACGCGGTCACCGCCGCCAGCGGCATCTGCGTTCTATGCAGCACCCCCAGCAGTTCCGCATGGCTGACCTGCACCGCTTTTTGCAACATCCGCGACCAGCTTTGCCCGCCATCCGTGCCACATTTACGTTGCACACACCCCTCGGCAGGCAGCGCCAGCAACAGTTCCCCCTTTTTTGCCCCGTCTGCCATATCCAGCGAAATGCGGAACAGCCGGTAATCCATTTCCCCGAGCCGCAGGCCCAGCAACCGCACATTTTCAACCCGTTCACCAAACCGGAACCCCGCGGCCCAGCGTTCTGCGGCACTGCCCGCCAAATGCCCTTCGAATTCCTGCAAGGCCCGTCCCAGCAACGGCTCGCACATCGCGCTGTCGGTCGCGGTGGCCCGCCGCTGTGTGGCGGGTGATTTCAACACCTGCCCCATGGTCTGCACCTCGATCAGTGCGGCCAGCGCCTGAATGTCCAGCGCCGCAACGCCAAGGCCCCCTTGCGGACCCTCCAGCAACAACAGCAACAGATCGTCTGACAGCACGCCCAGCAGCCCCGGCTGGTTGACCCGCGATTCCGCCACGCCCTGCACCCGCAACGCCAGCGACAGTTCCTCCTGCGCGGCCTTGGACAGGGCCAGCCGCAGCGCCTTGGCCGGTGTCATGCCCGACGCATCACTTTCGCCACGGCCCGCACCGGCCTTGCGTTGTAGCGTGGTAAGCTGTGTTGTTTCGCCCATATTTTCCCGTCCGGCCCGAATATTGTCCCGACCATAGCGGACTTATGGTTTAGATTTGGTTGACGCCGCACCGTTCACCGGCAGGATCACCCGAAATGCCGCCCCGCCCTGCCCCGGCAGGTAAATCACACTGCCGCCAAGGTTGGCCATGATCTCGCGACTAATCGCCAGCCCCAGACCGGCGCCGCCTGCCGCCCGCTGATCGCCAAGGCGCGAGAATTTCTCGAAAATCAGTGGCTGGCTTTTGGCCGGAATCCCCGTGCCGTTGTCAACAAAATCCACTTCGACGTACCCCCCCTTGCGGCGCACCCTGATCCGCAGTTCCGGCTGATCGGCGTCACAGTATTTACAGGCGTTGGCAATCAGGTTGATGAACACTTGCGACAGGCGGTCGGGATCGGTCAGCAGAGCCACCTGTTCACGCGCCGGATCACGGCGAATTTCCAAACAGCCGTCACCGCCGGCCGACCGCACAGAGCGTTCAATAATATCCTGCAAATCAGCCGTTTGCATGTTCATCTCGACCTGCCCGCTTTCCAGCACACTCAGGTCCAGCAGATCATCCAGCAGGCGGGTCAGGCGGATGGTTTCATCATGGATGATCGAGGCATATTTACCCCGCTCCTGCGCCGTCATCCCGCCTTCGCGCATGATTTCCGAAAACGCCCGGATCGAGGTCATCGGCGTGCGCAATTCATGGCTGATCTGGCTCAGAAACGCATCCTTTTGCACCGACAGATCGGTCAGCTTTTCGTTCACCACACGCAACTGCCGCGCGGTGCGTTCCAGCTCGGCGGATTTTGCTTCCAGCTGGCTGGAATATTCCATCATCTGCGCGGTTTCATCCGCCACCGCCATCAGATCGCCCACCGAAACGCTGGCGCCGCCAACGATCTGCCCGATCATCGCATGGGCCGTAGCCGCACCAACCGACCCCGCCAATTCACGTTCCAGCCGTTGCAGGAAATCGGGCGATATGTCGGGCAGATAGCCCGCCTTGCCCTGCCTTGCCGCCTCGCGGGAAAACAGGTTTTGCGCCTGTTCCGGCCCCAATATCCGTTGTGCCATCACCAGCAGATCCTCGGCCTCGGCCATGCCGCTGACCCAGCCCTGCGCGTTCGGGTTATGGTCGAACACATTGACGAACTGCGCCCCTTGCAGGCGTTCCTGCGGGCGCGGGAAACTGGCCAGAGAGACAACGCAAAAGGCGATGGTATTCAGGGTCAGGCTCCAGAACAGTGCGTGCACCAGCGGGTCCATGCCACTGACGCCGAACAGGGCCTGCGGGCGCAGCCAGCCGATGCCGAATGGTCCTTGCGCCAACAGGTCCGCCGACAGGATGACCGAGCCACCAAAACTGGGCAAAAACAGCGTATAGGCCCACAGGCCAAAGCCGGTCAGCAAGCCCGCCGCCGCCCCCATC
>WGBJ01000300.1 GCA_015494385.1 Marinosulfonomonas sp. | reverse complement strand
CATCTCAGTCTCCAAAGCTTAAACATGGTTATTCAGATTACGCTTGGGCCTGTGGCTTGGCGGACAATCTGCCTGCAGGGTAGCACCCCGACTTTTTTGCTGTAATGCGACAATTGCGACAGGTCGCTAGCCCCGCTTCACCCCCTGCAACAGCGGCAGCAGATGCGACATGTCAGGCCCGTGGTCCATTCCCGTCAACGCCTTGCGCAATGGCATGAACAACGCGCGGCCCTTGCGGCCTGTGGCCTCTTTCACCGCTTTGGTCCATGCGCCCCATGTGTCGGTATCCCACGGCTGTTCCGGCAACATCGCCAGCGCCTGTTCGATGAATTCCTTGTCTTCGTCATCGACCAGCGGCGTTGCCCCGTCGCGGCACAGCGCCCACCAGTCCTTTAGATCGTCCAGCACGGTGATGTTTTCCCGCACGGTGTTCCAGAAGGCTTCGGCCACATCATCCGGCACGCCCAGCGAACGGATGTAATCGGCAACCTCGGCATAGGTCAGGGACTGATTGTAATGCGCGGTCAGCGGGAACAGGTCGTCCACGTCGAATTTGGTCGGCGCCGCCCCGAAATGCGACAGGTCAAACCCCTGAACCAGATCGTCCATATCGGTGCGCAATTCGATCGGATCGGATGTTCCCAACCGCGCCATATGCGATAGAAGCGCCATCGGCTGCACGCCCTGCGCCCGCAGATCACGCAGCGCCAATGTGCCCAGACGTTTTGACAAAGCCTCGCCCTGCGGTCCCGTCAGCAGCGAGTGATGCGCAAATGACGGCACCGTACCGCCCAGCGCCTGAATGATCTGGATTTGCGTGGCGGTGTTGGTCACATGGTCCGAGCCACGCACCACATGGGTGATGCCGAAATCAATGTCATCACAAACCGAGGCCAGCGTATACAAAAACTGCCCGTCGCCACGGATCAGAACGGGGTCGGACACGCTTGCCGCGTCAATCGACAGATCGCCCAGAATCCCGTCGGTCCACTCGATCCGTTCCTGATCCAGCTTGAACCGCCAATGCCCCGCGCCGCGCTCTTGGCGCAGGCGGGCCTTTTCCTCGTCCGAAAGCTCCAGCGCCGAGCGGTCATAAACCGGCGGATGCCCCATGTTCAGTTGCTTCTTGCGTTTCAGGTCCAGTTCCATCGGCGTTTCAAAACATTCATACAACCGCCCGCTGGCGCGCAATTCGTCTGCCGCCTGATTATAGCGGTCCAGCCGCGTTGACTGCTTTTCCATCCGGTCCCAATTCAGGCCCAGCCACTGCAGATCTTCCATGATCCCGTCCGCATATTCCTGTTTGGAGCGCTCGGGGTCGGTATCATCCAGCCGCAGGATAAATTGCCCGCCAGCCTTGCGGGCAATCAGGTAGTTCATCAGCGCAGTGCGCAGGTTGCCAACGTGGATATAGCCGGTCGGAGAGGGGGCGAAACGGGTGGTTGTCATGGATCAGGTCCGGTTGTTTGGGTTCGCCTAGGCTCTTACGGCAATTTTGGCGGATGTGGAAGGGGTGGTCAGGCGTAACTGACCACCTCGACTTCAACCGCATCCGGATCATCGACCACAACGGCGATATAATTGATACCGGATAAAAATATGGTTAGCAGCAGCTTTGGCCGCTTTTGGTCGGGGTGCAGCCGCAGGATTCCCCTTCGGATGCCGCAACGGGGGCTGCGTCATTCGCCGCCGCGTCAAAAGCGAAATCCAGCTTTTCGGTGGCTTCGTCCCGTATGTGACGGGCGATTTCGATCACCGCATTGATCTGGTGCTCCGGCACCCCTGCCCCGCGCAGGCGTTCAAGCTGACACTGGCCCATTGCCGGATGGTTGGCGGCAATACCCGACGCCAGCGATACCATCACGACGATATTGGAGTGAAGTTGTGGTTCGTTATCCATGAAAATCCCCTGCTATCCCTGCACCCATTCCTGCACCTTTTCAGGTGCCGGAACGCCGCCTGCATGAACCAGCTTTTCGTCCAGCACAACACCCGGGGTGGACATCACGCCATAGCCCATGATCGCGCCCATATCGGTGACTTTTTCCACCTCGACATCGACACCGGCCGCCTTGGCCGCCTGCTCGATCAGCGCGGCGGTGTTGTCGCAGTTTTTGCAGCCGCTTCCTAGGACTTTGAAATGTTTCATTTATCTTGCTCCGATTGATTAAAAGATTGCATTGAACAGAAAACCCACAGCCAGAATGCCGCTGCCGACCACACCGACAAACACCGCGATCAGTTTGATCGTCAGCACTTTGCGCAGGATCAGCATTTCCGGCAGGGACAGGGCGATCACGCTCATCATAAAGGCCAGCACAGTGCCCAGTTCGGCGCCCTTGCCCAGCAAGGCCTCGACGATCGGGATCACACCGGCGGCATTGGTATACATGGGAATGCCCATGCCCACCGCCACCGGAACCGACCACCACTGCCCCGACCCCATGATCGAAACCATCGTGTCCTCGGGCACATAGCCGTGGATGACAGCACCCAGACTGATCCCGATGATCACCCAGATCCAGACTTTGCCAACGATCTCTTTGACGGCTTCAATGCCCTGCCCGTAACGATCCGTCATGGTCAGGTTTTCCTCAGGTAATGCGCCAGCCGCCTGCCCCATGTGAATGTCTTTGACCCAGTCCTGCAACCAGCCTTCCAGCCGAAACCGCCCGATCACCCAACCGGCGACAATGGCGATTGTCAGGCCGAAAAACAAATAGGTGACGGCAATCTTTGGCCCGACCAGTCCCCAAAGCAGCACCAGCGCCACCTCGTTCACCATCGGAGCGGCGATCAGAAAGCTGAAGGTCACGCCCAGCGGCACACCGGCGGACACGAAGCCGACGAACAAAGGCACGGCCGAGCAGGAACAGAACGGCGTCAAAATGCCAAGGCTGGCGGACATCACATTGCCCACCCCTTCGCGTTTGCCCGAAAGCAGGGCGCGGGTTTTTTCCGGACTGAAATAGCTGCGGACAACCCCCATCCAGAATACAATCAGCGCCAGTAGCATGATCACCTTGGGTGTGTCGTAAAAGAAAAAGGCCAGTGCCTCGCCGGTGTGGCTGCTGCGGTCAACCGGCAACAGGGCGGTCAGCCACTCGGAAAAGGCCGGTAGCTGTTTGTAGATCAGGAACCAGACGATCGTCGCGGCAACGACGCCCAGATGCCAAAACCACGCTGGACGGCTCGGGGACTCCATGGATTGAACAGTCATGCGACGGTTCTTTCCTGTGATGCTTCGGCAGCAAAGACAGCATCGATAACCGCCGCAATTTCCGGCGCAAGGTTGGCATTCCGACGATAACGCACCCATTGCGCATCGCGCCGGTCCGTCACCAGCCCCGCGTCTTTCAGCGTTTTCATATGTCGCGACATGCGGCTTTGCGATGCGTCCAGTTTGGCCATCAATTCGCAAACACAATGCTCGCCGCCACCCCAAAGGATGTGCAGCGCATGGCGTCTTAAAGGGTCGGTAATAGCGGCCAAAACCGTCTGCATCGAAATGGTCTCCTACATATGCGCCAACAGCATATGCACTACTCCGCATATGCTGTCAATCGCATATATCAACCGTGAAACCAAAGCCTACAATGCTGCTTGGTTTCCGGTCAGCCATTGAATTTCAACTCATCAAAGATGGAGGATTTGGCTTGGGGCGTCATGTAGCAAAGGCACCGCGGCGGGCTTTGCTGGAGCAAACCAACAATGCCTTGCCCATCGGCATGATGAGCGGACTGGAAAACCGGGCTTGCCTACAGGCAGGGTATCGAACCCCAAAACGGCCTTGCCATTCTAGAATGGTTGGGCGGGGGTGCCACAAAGAAAAGCGGGGTGTGGCGGTGGACACGACATACCAACGACTTTTTCTCGAAAAGCGGGTCAAAATACTGCGAAAACCCGCAATTAACCGAGCGTTTTCATTCTCTTAGTTCGGTATTGGTGCAGAATTGAGCGGGTCTAAAAGCAACAACGCGTCAAAGCCCGAAATCCTCACGAAACCTGTCGATCTGATGCATCCGCTCGTGCAATACGGCCACGATACCGATGTCGCCATTGCCAAGCTCCTTCCAGTAGACGAAGTGCTTTTTATAGCGGAAAAAGAACCCTTCGACACCGAACTCGGCCGGAATGGGCCGCGACATCACTTCATGCGTTGCTATCTTTTCAAAGGCCTCGAAAAGGCCCGTGATGTAGGTGTCGGCCTGTGCAGCGCCCCACCGGTCGCGGGTGTATTGATAGACTTCATCAATGCGAAACGAAGCCGCTTCCTGAATGCGAACGTTTGCCAACGGCTCAAGCCTGGTTTCGTGCGATGACGTCGGCAGCTGAAAGCGGTGCGTAAGAAGAATCCGGCGCAGCGAACGCCCGTGTCAACTCTGCCTTCAGGCGCTCGAATGCCTGCCGTTCCATCCGCTCCTTGTCCCGGCGGATCAGATCACGGATGTATTCGCTCACATTCTCATAGGAGCCCGTTTCGCCGACATTTGCGGAAACGTATTCGCTGAGCGCTCCGCTCAGCCGGACGGTCATGGTCGTGGTACGTGACATAGATGAAACTCCGTTGCTCCTGTATTCAATATAACCAAAAATGCACACACTACAAGGGGCAAGCCAATAGTTGGAAATTTGCTGCACTCCATGCGATACCAAACCGCCGCACAATTAGCTGTGAATATTCGGGTATTCTCTGCGCGCGAGTGGCGTAACAAATTACGTCATCATGCTCGATGCTTTTGTTCCTCATCACCTTCCTCTCGGCTCACCGGTTGCGCCAGCGCAGCAGTTGCCTGGAAAAACGCGTCCTGCTGCTCATCTGACATGCCGCGGAACAGTTCCAGAAGCGCGCGCTCGCGCTCGGATTTGGCCTGTGGCGGGGCATCGAGCAGGTCGAAGGGGTGACAGTCGAGCGCTTCTGCCAAACGGTCCACCCAGTCCACCGTCAGCCCCCGGCGGCCTTTCTCGAGATGGCTGATCTGCTGATTGCTCGCCCCCACCATATCGGCCAGGGCCTGAAGGGTCAGACCGCGCGCTTTTCGCAGTTCAGCAATACGGTTTTTCATGCCCGACTTCCTACATTATTCACTTTTTCGACCAGATTACCCCCACTATTGCCCAGGAGCAACCTGTGGGTAAGTAATTGAAAAATAAGGATGCAATCCCACTATTTTCACTTTACTTAACAATTTTCCTACATAATGGATGGACTCTTGATCTCCCGTTTCCTACGATCCGGACGAATCAAGCCGCGCCTTCCGGTACTTTGGCCTGACGACACCAGGGTTTTGGAAAGGACCGATTTTGAAAGCGGCAAAGGAATTATGTGGATCGGAAGATGACATGCGTCCCGTGATCAGGGCGGCCGAATATGTGCGCATGTCGACCGAGCATCAGAAATATTCCACCGAGAACCAGGGCGAAGCAATCCGCACCTATGCCAGCACCCACGGTATGAAGATCGTGCGCACCTATGCTGACGCGGGCAAGAGCGGATTGAGCATCAAAGGGCGCGACGCGCTCCAGCGCCTCATAGAGGATGTCGAAACCGGCGCGGCTGATTTCGAGGTCATTCTGGTCTACGACATCAGCCGCTGGGGCCGGTTTCAGGATGCGGATGAATCCGCCTATTACGAATACATCTGCCGACGCGCCAACATTCAGGTCCAGTATTGCGCCGAGCAGTTCGAAAATGACGGCAGCCCCGTCGCCACCATCGTCAAAGGCGTGAAACGGGCGATGGCAGGCGAATACAGCCGCGAGCTGTCGGTCAAGGTCTTTGCCGGCCAGTGCCGCCTGATCGAGCTGGGTTATCGCCAGGGCGGCCCCGCAGGATTTGGGCTGCGCCGCGTCCTGATCGGCGAGAATGGTGAGAGGAAAGCCGAGCTGTCGCGCGGCGAGCACAAGAGCCTGCAAACCGACCGCGTCGTCCTCGCCCCCGGCCCCGCCGAGGAAGTCGAGATCGTCCGCGATATCTATCGCCAGTTCATCGAGGACGGAAAACCCGAAAGCCGGATTGCCGCTGATCTCAACGCCCGCGGCATCAAGACCGATCTTGGCCGCGACTGGACACGCGGGGTGGTGCACCAGATCCTCACCAACGAGAAATACATTGGCAACAACATCTACAACCGCAAATCCTACAAGCTGAAAAAGAAGCGCGTGGTCAATGCGCCGGACATGTGGATCAGGGCTGACGGGGTGTTCGAGGCCATTGTGGACCCGCAGGCGTTTTACACGGCACAAGGGATCATCCGCGAACGTAACCGCCGTTATACCGATGCGGACATGCTGGAGCGCTTGCGGGGCCTGTTCCAGCGTCACGGCTATCTGTCGGGGCTGGTGATCGACGAGGCCGACAGCATGCCCCCGAGCGGTGCCTATCAGCGCCGGTTCGGCAGCCTGGTGCGGGCCTATCAGCTGGTCGGTTTCACGCCGGATCGGGACTTTCGCTATATCGAGGTCAATCGGGCGCTGCGCATGATGCACAAGGATGTGGTCGCAAACGCCGTTGCCGAAATTGCCGACATGGGCGGTGCCGTCGACCGCGACCCGGCCACCGATCTTCTGCGGATCAACGACGAGTTCACGGCATCTATCGTCATCGCCCGTTGCGCGCATACCAAGGCTGGGTCTCTGAGGTGGAACATCCGTTTCGACACCGGGCTCGCGCCCGACATCACCATCGCGGTCCGGATGGACAAGGCGAACAGCGCGCCGCGTGATTATTACCTGCTGCCGCTCATCGCGATGACGAAAACCCGGGTGAGGCTGGCCGAAGATAACGGTCTGATGCTCGATGCCTATCGGTTTGACACGCTGGAGAAGTTCTTCTCGCTGGCCGCGCGCACCAAACTATCGGAGATGGTCCCATGACAAAACCTGACGAAACTCTGGTCGTGGAAATGGTGCCCATCGAGCGCATCAGCGTTCCCAATCCGCGCGTGCGCAGCAAGGTCTCCTTCGATCAGCTGGTAGAGAGCATTTCCAGGGTCGGGCTGAAAAAACCGATCACGCTGACACGTCGGGAGGATGATGACGGCAGCACGGGGTTCGATCTGGTCTGCGGCCAGGGCCGCCTCGAGGCCTATGCCAAATT
>WGBJ01000299.1 GCA_015494385.1 Marinosulfonomonas sp. | reverse complement strand
GAAGGCAAAAACACCCAAAGACCTGCTGGAATACGCAGAAGAACTGGAAATCGAAAACGCTTCGACCATGCGCAAAGGCGAGATCATGTTCTCGATCCTGAAAGAGCGGGCCGAGGAAGGTTGGGAAATTTCCGGCGACGGTGTGCTGGAAGTGCTGCAAGACGGGTTCGGTTTTCTGCGCTCGACCGAGGCAAACTATCTGCCCGGTCCCGATGACATTTATGTTTCCCCCGAAATGATCCGCCAATTATCGTTGCGCACAGGTGACACCATCGAAGGCGTGATCCGCGCGCCCGATGATAGCGAGCGCTATTTCGCGATGACCAAAGTGACCAAGATCAACTTTGAAGATCCCGAAAAGAACAAGCACAAGATCAACTTTGACAATCTGACCCCGCTTTATCCGGACGAACGGTTCAATCTGGAACTGGACGACCCCACCGTCAAAGACAAATCCGCCCGTATCATCGATCTGGTCGCGCCCATCGGCAAAGGCCAGCGTTGCCTGATCGTGGCCCCGCCCCGCACCGGTAAAACGGTTCTGTTGCAAAACATCGCAACCTCGATCGCGGCGAACCATCCGGAATGTTACCTGATCGTGCTGCTGATTGATGAGCGTCCCGAAGAAGTGACCGACATGCAGCGCAGCGTTAAGGGCGAGGTTGTGTCCTCGACCTTTGATGAACCTGCCTCGCGTCACGTTGCCGTTTCCGAAATGGTGATCGAAAAAGCCAAGCGTCTGGTCGAGCATAAACGCGACGTTGTGATCCTGCTGGATTCGATCACCCGTTTGGGCCGCGCCTTTAACACGGTTGTGCCTTCCTCTGGCAAGGTCCTGACCGGCGGTGTCGATGCAAACGCCCTACAGCGCCCTAAACGCTTTTTCGGCGCTGCACGGAATATCGAGGAAGGTGGCTCGCTTACCATCATCTCGACCGCGCTGATTGATACCGGCAGCCGGATGGACGAAGTGATCTTTGAAGAATTCAAAGGCACAGGCAACTCGGAAATCGTGCTGGACCGCAAGGTGGCCGATAAACGTGTGTTCCCGGCGATGGACATCCTGAAATCCGGCACCCGGAAAGAGGAACTTCTGGTCAACCCGAAAGACCTGCAAAAAACCTATGTCCTGCGCCGCATCCTGAACCCGATGGGCACCACCGATGCAATCGAATTCCTGATGTCGAAGCTGAAGCAAACCAAGTCAAATGCCGAATTCTTCGATTCAATGAACACGTAACTTTTTGTTTAATAACAAATAGTTGGATGAAAAATGAGCACGATTTACGCCTTGGCAACAGCGCTTGGGAAATCCGGCGTGGCCGTCATACGCCTGTCCGGTCCCCGCGCGCTGCTGGCTGCGAAAACCCTTGCGGGATCGCTGCCTGAACCGCGTGTCGCCGGTCTGCGGGCGCTTAGGGATTCTGACGGTGTGTTGCTGGATCAGGCGCTGGTTCTGACGTTCATGGCGGGCCATAGTTTCACCGGCGAAGACGTGGCCGAACTGCACCTGCATGGTGGTCCGGCCACGATTAAGGCGGTGCTGCAAACTCTGGGTGATATCGACGGTATGCGCATGGCCGAGCCGGGTGAATTCACCCGCCGTGCCTTGGAGAACGGTTGTCTTGATCTGGCCCAGATCGAGGGGCTGGCCGACCTGCTCGAGGCTGAAACAGAAGCCCAACGCAAACAGGCGCTGCGGGTGTTTTCCGGTGCGCTGGGCGACAAGGCCGAAAGCTGGCGCAGCCAGTTGATCCGCGCCGCTGCCCTGCTGGAAGCCACGATAGATTTTGCAGACGAAGACGTGCCGGTGGATGTCACGCCCGAGGTTTCCGATCTGCTGAACTCGGTCATGGCCGCGCTTAAGGCCGAAGCCAGCGGCGTGCAGATTTCCGAACGCATCCGCGACGGTTTCGAAGTGGCCATCGTTGGCGCCCCAAACGTCGGTAAATCATCTTTGCTGAACCGTCTGGCGGGGCGTGATGCGGCTATTACCTCGGAGATTGCCGGCACAACACGCGATGTGATCGAGGTTCGGATGGACCTGAATGGCCTGCCCGTCACCATTCTGGACACCGCCGGCCTGCGGGAAACGGACGATACAGTTGAAGGGATCGGGATCGAACGGGCGCTGGAACGTGCCAGAAAGGCCGATCTGCGGGTGTTCCTATACGATACGGAACCGCTGAACCTGCCCTTGCAGCCGGAAAAGGACGACATCATCCTGCGCAGCAAGGCAGATTTATACGATGGCGAGGCGCAATCTATCTCGGGGAAAACCGGTCAGGGCCTGTCCGAACTGACCAACCGCATCGCTGAAATTCTGCAAAACCGTGCCGCCGGGGCCAGCACTGCAATCCGCGAACGGCATAGAACCGCCATTCTGACTGCCCTTGCCGCATTGGAATCAGCGAAAACCGAGTTGGAATATGGTATGGATCGTTCCGAACTGGCCGCCGAAGAACTGCGCACAGCCATCCGTGCCCTTGATTCATTGGTCGGTCGTGTCGATGTAGAGCATATTCTGGACGAAATATTCGCCAGTTTTTGCTTGGGTAAATAAGGATTGTTTCACGTGAAACACAGAAACGCACCCTGTGATTTTGACGTAATTGTCGTTGGCGGAGGCCACGCAGGCAGTGATGCCGCCCACGCCGCGGCCCGTATGGGTGCGCGAACGGCGCTGATCACCCTATCAAAATCCGGTATCGGCGTGATGTCC
>WGBJ01000298.1 GCA_015494385.1 Marinosulfonomonas sp. | reverse complement strand
ATTCCCCTGCAACCGTATTTCATATCCGTCCGGAACTCGTCCCAATTTCCATTCCACCGGTGTCGAAAACGAAAATGCCAGGCGTGAAAAATCCCCGTGCTCACCCGATCGCACCAGAATTTTTTGCGCAAAAACGCCCGCCGGAAGGAAAACAATCAGCAGAATCAGAGCCAACCGTATCATGCTGCCCCCTGCTTCACTTCTTTCAATGCTTCTTCCAGCTCGCCAAAACTGGGCCGGCTATGGGTGGGGGTATTCTGGCGTCCGACTTCGATACAAATATTGGTTGCGTGGTTGTGTAGATTGGCAACCAGAACCTCGCGGATAAGCTTGTAAAAATGGGCATCTTCCTCAACCACGGATTTGATTTTTGTGGCAAAGGGGCCAACCAGACCATAGGCCATAAACACCCCCAGAAATGTTCCGACCAATGCGCCCCCGATCAGTTCGCCCAGAATTTCCGGTGGCTGATCCAGAGAGCCCATCGTTTTGATAATCCCCAGAACCGCCGCCACAATGCCAAGCGCCGGCAGCCCGTCTGCCAGCCCCTGCAATGAATGGCTGGGGTGCATCGAATGATGAAAATTCTCGTCAATGCGTTTTTCAAGCACTTCTTCCACCTGATGGGGGTCATCATAATTCATAGACGCCGAGCGAAGCGTGTCGCAAATGAGCGCAACGGCCTCTTTGTCTGTCAGGATCTTGGGGTACCGCGTGAATATGGTTGATTCATCAGGTGCCTCTATATGTTCTTCAAGCCCGACTGGGTTTTGTTTCGCAAAACGGATCAGCTCGAACAAAAGGCACAGTAAATCACGGTAATCACTATGCTGCCAAACCGGACCCTTGAACACTTTGCCCAGACCTTTGAAGGTATGTTTGATCGCCGGAATATCACTGGAAATAATCAATGCGCCAATACCGGCACCCAAAATCATCGTTAATTCGAACGGGGCGGCATGAAGAATGATGCCCATCTTGCCGCCTGCAGCAAGATACGCGCCAAATACCATGACAAGTATTACAACAATACCGATTATGCCGATCATCTAGTAAACTCCCAATAATCCGTGCTGCCCATTTCGAACCTGACGGATTAGGATTAAGAATCCCTCACTATTCTGTCGGAACTTCTGCATTTCTGCCCGCCAGTATTACGCTGATCGAATAGGCCTTGGCCGGCGTCATACCCGCAAAAATTGCTGCTGCCGCATCAGGGCGCATCCGGCCCAGAAATCCGGCAGAAAACTGTGGGTCCATTTCCTCAAACAGTTTGGCAGCATCCTTGGCTTTCATATTCTCGTAAACTGACGTCAGGCGCGAAAGATCATCCTCTGCTGCCGTATCGGCCAACGCCATCGTCGCCTTCAGCTGCTGTTCGGCTGCCTCCAATGCTGCAAGGTTCTTTTTGGCCCCTTCCTCGGCAGCCGCCAAAACCCGCATCCGCATTTCCAGTGCCGCCTCTTGCTCGGCGACCCGCGCTTCACGTTTTTTCAACGCTGCCAGTAAATCGCCAATACCCTCTTCATCCGGCTCGCAGGCAACCGGAGTCACATCGGTCACCGTTCGGGTTTCCGGGTGGCTTAGAGACTGGATTTCCCGTGCAATCGCGCTGCCCGTTCCCGACCCCAACCGCAACACCCCCGAGGTCAGGAAAAACCCTATGATCAGGATTAAAACCCCGCGACCTGCCTTGCGGGATCGTTTGTTTTTAACGCTTTTTCTGGTCATTCGGCAGCCTCCACAACCCTGTCCCGATGCCGCAAAAACACGGCCTCTTGCATTGGTTTTTCGGCGCGTTCCGGTGCGGGTGGGGCTTGCGGCTCGGGCAAATCATGCATCGAGGCCATCAACAGCTCCAGCCGCTTGGCCACATCTTCGGCCTTGGCGGTCAGCGCCTTGAGGGATTCTGTCGAATCCCCGGCCGCAACCCGAGCCTGTTCCAGCGTTTTTGTCATGTCATCCACCTGAACCGCCAGTACGGCCACAGCCCCGCCAACCCCGTTTTCCAGATCGTTAAAGCGGTTCAGTCGCCGCGATAAAATCATACAATAGAACGCCGCCCCAAGGGCGCCCGCGACCAGTAAAATATCCGCAATCAGTGTCATCGCACCCTCCTAGTTCAATACAAATTCCATGATCAGCAGATCCTTTACATGACCTTCACCAGTGACCGTCTGAATCCGCCGCAACATCTGGGCACGCAGGCGGATCAGGGCACTGGGATCCTCAAGATCCTTCACATCCACCGCCCGCAAATACCCGTTCAGAATGTCCAGAACCCGGGGCAATAACGCCGTCACCTCGGCCTCATAGGCACCATCCACTTCCAATGATGAGCGGAACCGCAAAAACTGGTTTCTGGACCGCCCGCCCAGATTAATAATTAACGGATCCACCGGCACAAAAACCACATCCGGCATCGGTTCTGCCGCTACATGCGAATCGGTTGTAGCCTCCTCGTGACTGCCAAAAAGCATGCCCGACTGCACCGCATAAAACCCGCCGCCCCCACCAGCCAAAGCCAGCACAAGCCCAATAATCAAAGGCATTTTCGACTTTTTCTTCGGACCTTCGTCTTCGACTTCTTCTTCGTCTGCCATGTTCTCACCGGTTTTTTTCTTCCCCTCCCTAATAAACGTCAGGAGCTAACCGATTATTAAGCCTGTTCGACGAAACATAAGGCGACGCATGGGCAAAACGCCCTAACGGATATTCGGAGAATCGTCTTGCAACAGCTACTGTCAGTCTGGTCTGCACTGGAACCACGCCGCCGCGTGATCGTGGTGCTTGCCACCCTTGCAATGTTCGCGGCGGTTCTGACCCTCTCGCGCATGGCCGCATCGCCGGGCATGTCACTCTTATATGCAGGGCTGGAAAGCAGTGCGGCAGGCGAGGTGGTGGCAAAACTGGAACAACAGGGCGTCACTTACGAAGTGCGCGGCGGGGCGATCTTTGTCGACGGGGCACGGCGTGACGAATTGCGCATGACCCTGGCCAGTCAGGGGCTGCCGACAAATAATTCGGCCGGTTACGAATTGCTTGATTCGCTGTCCGGATTCGGCACCACATCGCAAATGTTCGACGCCGCCTATTGGCGCGCAAAAGAGGGCGAGCTGGCCCGCACCATCATTTCCAGCCCGCATATCCGCAGCGCACGGGTGCACATCGCCAGCCTGTCCGCAAAGCCATTCCAGCGACAAGTCAAGGAAACAGCCTCGGTCACGGTAACCACCGCATCGGGATCTCTATCCGCATCACATGCAAAGGCGCTGAAATTCCTTGTTTCCTCGGCGGTTGCGGGGCTTCAGCCCGAAGATGTGGCCATCATCGATTCCCAAGGCGGGTTGATCATGGGGGCAGATGACGGGGCAACAGGCCAAAGCAGCAGCGAAAACCGCGCGGCAGAGTTGAAGAAAAACGTCGAGCGCCTGCTAGAGGCCCGTGTGGGATACGGCAATGCGGTGGTCGAGGTTAGCGTTGAAACCGTAACAGATCGGGAATCGATCACAGAACGCACGTTTGATCCGGATTCGCGCGTGGTAATCAGCACCGACACCGAAGAACGCACAACCGCATCCGAAGACGCCCGCGGGGGGGCCGTTTCAGTGGCCAGCAACTTGCCCGAAGGGGACGGCAGTCGTAATGCAAACTCCTCCAGTCAGAACAGCGAAACCCGCGAACGGGTGAATTACGAGGTATCGGAAACCCAGCGGGAAATTCTGAAATCTCCGGGGGCGATAAAGCGGCTGACAGTGGCTGTGCTGGTGGATGGCACTATGGAAATTGACGAGTCCGGCGCCGAGGTTTTTGTCCCCCGCAGTCAAGAAGAAATGGCTGGATTGCGCGATCTGGTGGCCGCAGCTGTCGGGTTTGATGAAACCCGCGGTGATGTGATCACGCTGAAAACCATGCAATTTGAACCGATCGTCGAACAGGGCAGCACGGCAGAGCCATCGCTCCTGCAATCCATGAACCTGAACGTGATGTCGATCATTCAACTGGTGGTTCTGGGTATTGTCACCCTTGTCCTTGGCCTGTTTGTAGTGCGCCCCATCCTGAACAGCAAAGCCACATCAGCCGTCGCTGAACTGCCTGCCCCGACAGATTCAATTCCTCCGGCCCCCTTTCCCGAAGGATTTGAAAATTCAGCTTCTTCCACATTGCCCGCCCTAACCGGTGAAATTGACGATGGCAGTTTTAACCCGCCCGCGATGGCAACGGTTACCGATTTTGACATGCCGGAAATGGGCACAGCCCCACTCGGGGATTTCGGAACCGATAACAGCACCGGCGATCCCGTCGCCCGTCTGAAAGAACTGATCGAGGAACGGCAGGAAGAAACCGTCGAAGTTCTGCGCGGCTGGATGGAAGAAAGTAAGGAAACGGTTTAATGGCTTTGTTCCCTCTGGAAGAATTCAGCACAACCATCCCAGCAAATGATCCGAACCCGGTTCTGGAAACCAGTTTCGAAGAGCACCGGCTCGAGGCTTACGAGCAAGGGTACAAAGCAGGCTGGGATGATGCGGCTGCGGCCCAGGCCGAGGAGCAGTCCCGCATATCGGCCGATTTCGCCCGCAACCTTCAGGAACTTTCCTTTACCTATCACGAAGCCCGAAACCACATCCTGAATTCACTAAAACCACTGTTTACCGAAATGGTGTCCAAAGTGTTGCCCACGCTGGCACAGGAAGCCCTGCCCCAAACCATTGTGGACGAGGTTCTGTCCGTTGCATCCACCCAGACCGAAGCCGAAATCGAAATCGTGGTTTCGCCGGCCAACCGGCCAGCACTGGAACAGTTGCTCGAGGGACAAACCACCCTTGATATCAACATCATAGAAGAGCCGACAATGGCCGAGGGTCTGGCCTATTTGCGGTTTTCAGATTCCGAAAAACAGATTGATCTGACAAGCGTTCTGACCGGATTTACCCAACTGGTTGAAGGCTTCTTTACACAACAGGAAAAGGTAGCAATCAATGGATGACACCACGACAGATATGCCCGTAGACAGCCAGAACCCGTTCAATCAGGTACCGATTGAAATAACCATTTCTGTTGGCAAAGCCCGCCCAAAAATCAAAGAGCTGTTGCAACTGGAACAAGACGCCGTTCTGCCGCTGGATAAACGGATCGAGGATCCGGTCGAACTTTATGTCGGCGACCGCCTGATCGCACGCGGTGAATTGCAAGAACTGGATGGCGATCAAGCCGGACAACTGGCCGTGCGCCTGACCGAAGTCGTAAACCTGCAGGACGGCCTGTAACCCATGAAAACCAGCACCCCTTTCCACCTGCTCCTTGGGTTCACCACAATTTCGTTAACCATGATTGCCATGCCCGTCGCTGCGCAGGAAATTTCGATCTCACTGGGTGATAGCGGATCGATCTCGGCCCGCAGTATCCAGTTGCTACTGCTGATTACGGTCCTTAGCATCGTACCGGGATTGGCCATCATGCTCACCTGTTTTCCATTTATTGTGACGGTCCTGTCCATCCTGAGACAGGCAATCGGGCTGCAACAATCTCCGCCGAATATGCTGATCATCAGCCTTGCAATGTTTCTGACCTATTTCGTGATGGAACCTGTTTTCACCCAGGCCTGGAGCAGCGGCATCGACCCGCTGATCAACGACAAAATCACGATCGAGCAGGCCTTTAAT
>WGBJ01000297.1 GCA_015494385.1 Marinosulfonomonas sp. | reverse complement strand
GCGCAAATCATCCGGCAACATCAGACTGCCGGAAAAGCCGACAACCGCCGCCACTGGGGTCTTGCGCCGCGGGGCTACCTGTAGCGCCATCATCGTGCCTTGGGAAAACCCGAACAGCACGATCTGGTCCTCGGACACGCCCTCGTCCACCATCACCTTGTCCAGAAAGGCATCCAGATCACCGGCGGCGCGTTTCATCCCTGCTACGGCGTCTTCTTCGCTGGAATTGTCGATCCACGGCACCGAGAACCATTGCAACCCTTGTGGGTTGCCCACGCATTGCTCGGGCGCATCGGGGGCCAGAAAAACCGTGTCGGGCAGATAGGGTGCCAAAGTGTTCGCCAGCCCCATCAGATCGTCGCCATTGGCGCCATAGCCGTGCAGGAACACCAGAACGGATTTCGTGTTGCCCGATTTTGCGCCGCGGCGCAGGGTTTTTAATTCTCGTGTCATTTACCGGATGCCTTCGCGTTGTTTCACCACGCGGTAATAGGACCATAGGCAGCGCGCCGCAACCGCCCGCCACGGGGCCCAGGCTGCGGCCATTTGTCGGAATTCGCGCTCGCTCGGGCGTTTGTCCAGATCGAACAGCACACGCGCGGCCTCTTGCAGGGCCAGATCGCCGGGCGGGAACACATCCGCATGGCCCAGCGAAAACATCGCGTATATTTCCGCCGTCCACGGACCGATGCCGGGGACTTTGACCAAGGTCGCGATCACCTCGTCGCTGGGGGCGGTGCGCAGGGCATTGTAATCAATCCGCGCCTCGGCCAGCGCACGGGCATAGCGGATTTTCTGACTGCTAAGTCCGCAAGCGCGCAGATCGTCATCACTGGCCCACATGATCTTGCGCGGGCCGGTCAATCTGGCGGCTTTCATCCGGCCCCAGATCGCACTGGCGGCGGCCACCGAAATCTGCTGGCTGACAATCGCGTCCAGCAACGCGGTAAACCCGTCCTTGCGCAGGCGCAGGGGCAGCGGGCCGGTTTCCTGCAGCGCCGCGGCAAAGCGTGCATCCATTTTCGCCAGTTCCGCCGCGCCTTCGGCAACGCAGGCGTCGGATGTGATAATCCTCACAACAGCCCCCTGACCCAGTCCAGCGCCGCCTTGTCCGTTTCCACCCGATTGCAGGGCAGCAGCGGCGGGCGGTTGATCAGCAGCACAGGGATTTTCAACTGCCGTGCCGCCACCAGCTTGGTCCGGCTCAGCATCCCGCCCGCATTTTTCACCACCAGCCAATCAACCTTGCGCCGCGTGAACAGCTCGACTTCCTCTTCTACCGAAAACGGCGGGCGCCCGATCAGATATTCCCCGCCCTCAAAGGGAAACGCCCCCTCCGACGTTTCAATCTGCCGGCAAATGATCTGCCGTCCGGTCAGGTTGTCAAACCGGTGCAGGGTCTGGCGCCCCGTGGCCAAAAACACCGTGGCCCCTTGCGGGATATGCTGCGCCGCCTCGCTTTCATCATCTATGAAGGTCCAGAGGTCGCCCGTTTCAGGCTCCCATGCGGGGCGCAGGATTTGCAGATGCGGGATGTCCAGTTCTTGCGCCACCTCAAAGCAGCGTTTGCTGATGATCCGGGCAAAGGGGTGTGTGCCGTCAACCACCGCATCAAACCCTTGATCTTGCAGATATTTCCGGAACGCATCCCGCCCGCCAAACCCGCCCGAGCGCATCGGCACCGGCAGGTCCAGCGGCTCGCGGGTGACACCGGCCAGCGAGGCAATCACGTCAATTTCCGGCATTTCGGCCAAAGCGCTTGCCAAACGGCGCGCCTCGCTTGTGCCGGCCAATAGTAACAGCTTCATTCACCCGCCCTTGCAATTATATTTCCGGCGCGGTCGATGATCACAATATCCACTTTGGTATCGGTATCCCGCAATATATCCCGAGCAGCCACAAGCGCCCGCACTGCAACCTTGCCAACCATCTTTTCCCCGGCAATTTCATAGGCTTCCAGTGCCGTATTCACCTTTTCCAGCCGCTCATCCCCAACCATCCCCGCCAGCGCCGCAAAATCCACCTGCGAGCGGCCCGAATGCAGATCAACTGCCCCCTGCGCCAGTTTGGTGATCTTGCCAATCCCGCCACCAATGGTCAGCCGCGCCACCGGATGCCGCCGGATATATTTCAACAAGCCACCGGCGAAATCGCCCATATCCAGCATCGCGTGATCCGGCAAACCGTAAAGCGCCTGCACCGTGGCCTCGCTGGTGGCCCCCGTGCAGCCCGCCACATGGGCCTGCCCGCTGGCCCGCGCCACGTCCACCCCGCGATGGATCGAGGCAATCCACGCCGAACAGGAGAACGGACGCACCACGCCGGTGGTGCCCAAAACCGACAGGCCGCCCTTGATGCCAAGGCGCGGGTTCCATGTTTTCAGGGCCAAAGCCGCACCGTTCACGATGGATATGGTTACAGTAATATCCGTATCTTTTCCGTATGTTGCAGCCATGTCCTCAACCACACCACAGATCATCTCGCGCGGTTTCGGGTTGATGGCAGGCTCGCCCACCGGCACCGGCAATCCGGGTTTGGTCACGATGCCGACGCCATCACCAGCCGCAAACACCACCCCGCCCGCGCTGGCCGAAACCCGCACCCGCACCTCGGCCCCGTGGGTGACATCGGGGTCATCGCCTGCGTCCTTGATGATGCCCGCCTCGGCCCAGCCCGCGCCACTGCGCGTATTCACCACCGCGAAATCCGGTGTCTCGCCTTTGGGCAGGGTGATCGACACATGTTCAGGAAACCCGCCGCCCCACAGCGCCATCAACGCCGCCTTGGTGGCAGCGGTGGCACAGGCGCCTGTGGTCCAGCCACGGCGCAGGGTTTTGGCGGGGTCATGCTTCATCACCGGCAACTATAAAGCCCGAAGCCTGCGCGGCAAGGGCGAAGGAATTGTTTTCTTTGAAAGAAAACAGGACGAAATCTTTTAAAGATTTCGGGCGTCTACCAAAACCGGATCGGGCCAGCAAATCCCGTCGTGGTAACGTTGCCATAGGCTTTTTTACCGGCTAGGCTGTATTCAACGTAAGCTTGTGAGGCAAAAGATGCCAACCCTTATCCAGTATCGCCAACCCCTGCCGACCACCATATTTACGGCCGGCATTGCCGCCTTTATCGTCTGGGTTCTGGCCAATTACATCATCGGAACCGATTACCTGTGGTTTCGGGTAACCAATGTGTTTGCGCTCGTTTTGCTTACACCCGCCGCCCTCGAGTCTGGTGCCGCAGCCATTATCAATTCCCCCGATGACCGCAACTTGCGAGTGTTATACGGGGCCGTAACGGCTTATATATCTTGCCTTTTCCCGATCATCGCTTTCTTTGGCTATATCCAGTATGCCTCGACTTTCAGCAAACTTCTGCTGGTGGCTGTTGCACTGGGTATCGGGATTTACGAAGGTCGCAAAACACCGGACATCCCTGCGGAAACGGTCAAATCCTATAAACCTGTTAAAAACGCGGACCTAAGCGGGGTTGTTTGGTTCTTGATGTACTACATCCTTCCGCTTTACTTGTTTTTAGAGGTTTTTATTACACTGATACCACCAACCTTGGCTGATGCGTCGGCAACAAGGAACATCGAATTCCCTGATCTTTCGCTTCTTCTGCTGACATTTTTAACATGGCAATTCCCGCGGCTTGCCACACACCCAAAGGACAAGGTTTATTATAGGGGTAAATATTCAATCCGGGACAAGGAGATCCCCGTGCTTATTGCCGCGCCAATCATATTTGCTAATTCTATCCTTCAGCTCCAGTAAAGGCCGCCCCCCCCATGACTGATCTTCTCCGTTATCGCCAACCCGTCCCCGTCACCCTTGCGCTGGCCTTGATGATGGCGGCTTTAGTCTGGGTTGTCGCCACACTCGTTACCGGAACCGATGCCCTGTGGTTCAGGATGGTTTACTGCGCTGCGATTGTCGCGATTATGCCCTCCGCTTTTGAGCCGCTCTCGGTTGCTTTGGCTCTGGCCCCCAACAATCGCTGGCGCAGGGTCGTCTATGGGATTTATCACGGGTTTCTGGTGGTTCTGCTGGTTGCGGCTGCAGGATTTCCCTATGTTCAAACGGCATCTGTCAATATCAAGCTGGCGGTGCTGCTGGCTGCGATTGTTTTCGGAGTGATGGCCGCAATACGCAGCCCGCAACCCCCTGATTATGTTTTGCAGGATTACGACAGGAACAAGTTGCGCGCAGACTGGTTTTCCATGTATTTCGCTCCATTGTTTATAGTAGTGGCAACTTATATCCTGTTGTCGACCGATTTTGTTTCCGCCAAACATCTATCGGACAGAAGCGACCAGAACATGCTTCTGTTATCTGCAGTCCTGTTAATCACTGGCGGTCAGAATTCAGTGAAACGGATTGCAGGTATATCGGCCCCTAACAAGCCTGTTTTACTGCTGGCCATCGCCGCCCTTGCCTTTGCCGTTTTCTTCCTTTTCCACCGTTAACCCTTCCCGCCCCGCATCTGTTTCGCCATAACAGACCCATGAGCGAATCTATTCCCCTTCCCGATTTCCCCGCCGGTCATGTCTGGCTGTGCGGTGCCGGTCCCGGTGATGCAGGCCTGTTGACGCTGCACGCCGTAAACGCGCTGAAACAGGCCGATGTGATCGTGCATGATGCGCTGATCGGGGCGGATATTCTGGCGCTGGGCAATCCGGCGGCTGAACGGGTTTACGTTGGCAAACGCGGCGGGCAGTCGGCCACGCAGGCGCAGATCTCGCAAACTCTGGTGGACCTGGCGCAGGCGGGCAAGCGGGTGTTGCGGCTAAAGGGGGGCGATCCCTTTATGTTCGGGCGCGGCGGGGAAGAGGCCCAAGTGCTGGCCGCCGCCAACATCCCCTACCGCATTATCCCCGGCGTTACGGCCGGCATTGGCGGGCTGGCGATGGCAGGCATTCCCGTCACCCATCGCGATGTCAATCAGGCGGTGATCTTTGCCACCGGCCATGATCTGGCCACCGACTGGGCTGCGATTGCCCGCGCGGCACCGGTAATCGTGATCTATATGGGGCTGAAACGGATTGGCGATATTGCGCAAATCCTGATCACGGCGGGGCGCGGTGCGGATGAACCGGTCGCGATTGTCACGGACGCCAGCCAGCCGACACAAAAGACATTGCAAACCACACTAGGCCGCATCACCGATGATCTGGCCGCCCACCCCATGTCACCCCCCGCCGTGATCTGCATTGGCGGCACCGTGGATATTCTGGAGAACACCAATGGGTAATGGCCTGATCCTGTCCGCCCCGGGTTCGGGCGCTGGCAAAACCACCATCACGCTGGGAATCCTGCGGGCCTTGGCCAAACGCGGGGTCAAGGTGCGTGGCGCGAAATCCGGCCCCGATTACATTGACCCGCGCTTTCACGAGGCCGCTTGCAACGCGCCCTGCCCCAATCTGGACGCCTGGGCGATGACACCCGAGCGTATCCGCGCGTTGGCCGCTGGCGACGGGCTGCTGATGATCGAGGGCGCAATGGGCCTGTTTGACGGCGCTCCGCCGGTTGGCAAAGGGGCCACCGCCGATCTGGCCCGTCTGCTGGATCTGCCCGTGGTGTTGATCGTGGATGCCGCCAGAACCGCGCAATCGGTCGCCCCGCTGGTGGCCGGATTTGCGGGCCATGACAAAGACGTGCGGATTGCTGGCATCATCCTGAACAACGTCGGCTCGCCGCGCCATGAATCCATGCTGGCCCGTGCCCTTGCCCCGCTGGGCATCCCCGTTCTGGGCGAGCTGTACCGCCAAAGCGGGCTGGAGCATCCCTCGCGCCATCTGGGGCTGGTGCAGGCTGGCGAGCATCCCGATCTAAAGGCCTATCTGGACCGCGCCGCCCAAGCCGTGGAAAAGGCGCTGGATCTGGATGCCCTAGTGAAACTGGCCGCCCCCCTGCCCAAAGCCACGCCGCCAAAGCGCCTGAAACCACCGGCCCAAAACATCGCCATTGCGCAGGACCGCGCCTTTGCTTTTGCCTATCCGCATATCCTTAAGGACTGGCGGGAAAACGGGGCGCAACTGCAATTCTTCTCGCCCTTGGCGGATGAGCCCGCGCCCAAGGCCGATATGATCTTTCTGCCCGGCGGCTATCCCGAATTGCATGCGGGCCAACTGGCCGCAGCCACCGCGTTTCGCACCTCGATGCAGCTGGCGCAGGTGAACGGCACGCTGATCTATGGCGAATGCGGCGGCTATATGACCCTTGGCAACGGGCTGACCGATGCCGATGGCACCCGCCATGAAATGCTGGGCCTGTTGCCGTTGGAAACATCCTTTGCCAAACGCAAACTGCACCTTGGCTATCGTAACGTGGCCGCCACCGAAGGGCCGTTTACCGGTCTGTTCGCGGCCCATGAATTCCACTATGCCAGCACGATACAGGCCGAAGGCCCGCCCCTGTTCATGGCAGAAGACGCCGAGGGCAAGGATCTGGGTCCAATGGGCCTGATCCACGACAATGTCAGCGGATCCTTCATCCATCTGATCGAAAAGCAATAGTGGCAATTCGCCTTGAACCCTGTAGCGATACAATTTCGGGGCTTTTCCTGCGCCGCCTTCCCCGCTAGGGATGGGACATGATTGCTGACGTTTCCATATCGACCGCCAAACGCAATGTGGCCATTCTGGTGATGGCGCAGGCCCTTTTGGGCGCGCAAATGCCGATCATTTTTATTCTGGGCGGTTTGGCTGGCCTTAGCCTTGCCAGCAACCCGTGCTTTGCCACCCTGCCGATTTCAGTGATCATTCTGGGGTCTGTAATTGCGGCAACGCCCCTGTCGGCGTTTATGCAGAAATACGGCCGCCGGGCGGGATTCATGCTGGGCACGGCTTTTGGCGCCCTCGGCGCATCTATCAGTGCTTACGGTCTGTATATCCACTCGTTTCCGGTGTTCATCATGGGATCCCTGTTCACCGGTGTTTATATGTCGGGTCAGGGGTTTTACCGTTTTGCCGCCGCCGATACCTCGACCGAGGATTTCCGCCCCAAGGCCATTTCCTATGTGCTGGCCGGCGGGCTGGCCGCCGCTGTGATCGGGCCGCAACTGGTGAAACTGACGGCGGACGCAATGGTGATCCCGTTTCTGGGCAGCTATCTGACCGTGATTGCGATCAACCTTGTCGGGTCACTGATGTTCCTGTTTCTGGACATCCCGACACCACCCGCACCAGCCGAAGGCGCCCCACAGGGGCGTAGCCGAATGGAGCTGCTGAAAACCCCCGTAATCGCCGTCGCGATTATCTGTGCGATGGTGTCCTACGCGCTGATGAATCTGGTAATGACATCCACCCCGCTGGCCGTTGTCGGCTGCGGATACGAGCGCAACACCGCCGCCGATATCGTTTCCTCGCACGTTCTGGCCATGTATATCCCGTCGTTTTTCACCGGCCATCTGATTGCCCGTTACGGCCCTGTTAAAATAATCTCGATCGGGCTGGCCATTCTGGCTTCGGCCGGACTGGTGGCGCTGACGGGGGTCGAGCTGGACCAGTTCTTTATCGCACTGATCCTGCTGGGGGTTGGCTGGAACTTTGGCTATATCGGCGCGACATCCATGCTGGCCGCGTCCTATGAACCCGAAGAGCGCGGACGTATTCAGGGGCTGAACGACATGCTGGTGTTTGGCGGTGTGACGCTGGCCTCGCTGGCCTCGGGCGGGTTGATGAACTGCTCGGGCGGGGATGCACAGGCGGGTTGGCAGGCCGTGAACATGGCCATGATCCCGTTCCTGACGCTGGCCGGTGGCGCGCTGATCTGGCTGGTGCTAAGGCCGCAACAGGATTAAGTAAATGTTCCACAGTAAACCCCAGATAAGCACTGAGCTGGGGGACTGGATTCTGGACAACTTTGAGTGGGTGATGCAACGCAAGGGATCGCAGACTTGGCGCAATACCACGCCTTTGGTCCGCCCCACCCGCGATTTTTTCGATGTGCCAAAGGGCGAGGATGTAAAGACCGCAGCGGCAATCGGCGCGGCCATTATGGACCTGCTGGGGATGGAAAACCCAAATATCCGCATTGAACCCCTGCCCGTTCTTCCCGACGAAATATCCCATGAATACGGCAAACTTAGCGATGTGGGCGGAGAATACTGGCATGATGCAGATGACCCGCTGATCACCTATGACCCCCGCCTGATGCGTCAACCGGTTTTGTTTATCAGCACCCTGACCCATGAACTGATGCACGCCCATCTGTCCAATGTGGTTGACGAAATACCCGGCGGCGATATGGCCCATGAACTGTCAACCGATCTGCATTGTATCACCCACGGCTTTGGCCTGTTTCAGCTAGAGGCGGCCGAGGTTGCAGGCTGGGCCGGATATATGACCCAGCCCAGTCGTGCCTTTGCGCTGGCGGTGTTTCTGGAATTGACCAATACCCCGACCGCACAAGCCTTGTCGTTTTTATCCTTGCGCAGTGCAAAGCGGCTGAAACGGGCACAAAAGGATATTGGCCGGTTCTGGGCCGGTGATCTGGCCGCGTTGAAAACCCTTCACTAAGCGCCTACCAACGCCCCAGCATGGAATTGAGCAACAGCCGCCCCTTGCGGCGGAACTCTGATCGTTGCAGTTGCCCTGCCCCAACCTTGGCCGGATATTTCGCCGCCATCTTCAGGGTCGGTCGCGCCTGACAGGCCGTTAGCAACGCAGGCAAGGCCGGTTTCAGGGCTTGTGATTTGCGGCTCTGTTCCAACCTGTCCAAAGCCTCACGTGCCATACTCCGGATCGCCTCATCGCTCTCGTCCGGCAAAGGCACCCGTCCACGTGCTTTCAACTCGGGCACCGCCAACAGGTAATTTGCCAACCCCGCCGCCGTGCCGTAGTCCCGCGCGGCTTTGATCCGGTCATCCCCGACCCCCAGCAAACGGGCGGCAATCGCCATCAGGTTGCCTGAGGTATCCTGCAAATATTGCCACAACTGCGGAATATCGGTGAACGGCTGGGCATAGGTATCACGG
>WGBJ01000296.1 GCA_015494385.1 Marinosulfonomonas sp. | reverse complement strand
GCTCTACCCCACCGTGATGCGCGAAGTGCTGATGGGGGTGGCGCGGCGCGGGCTGTTCACTCCGCTGTGGTCGGCACGGATACTGGAAGAATGGGCGCGCGCGGCGGCACGAATTGGCGATGGACAAGAAGATGTTGCACGCGGCGAGATTGCCCTGTTGCGGGCAGGGTGGCCGGATGCCGAGGTTGCCTTTCCGGCAGAGCTGGAAGCCGGTCTATACCTGCCTGATGCCAATGACACCCATGTTCTGGCCGCCGCCATCGCGGGCAAGGCGGATGTTTTGCTAACCATGAACCTGAAAGATTTCCCCACCCGCAGCCTGACTGGCCACGGGGTGATCCGCCGTGATCCGGACGGGTTGCTGCGGGAAATCTTCGTTGAAAACCCAGATGTTGTGGGGGAAGTGGCCGAGAATGTCCGCCTAACAGCTGAGCGGTTGTCAGGCCAGAATTGGGACATGCGCAAGCTGATGAAAAAGGCGCGATTGCCGCGATTGGGCAAGGCGCTGGCGGCATAAACCTGCTGATACCGATCTAGGTTGCGCTGCCCCAGCGTTTTTCCATCGCTTCAATTGCCTTGATGCGTTCGGCAGTTTTCGGGTGGCTCATTAGCCATGCCGGTGCGCTGCCACCTCCGGATTTTGTCAAACCCTCAAGCTTGTGAAACAGTGATTTCTGCGCCTCGGTGCCGATCCCTGATTTGGTTAACAGGGCCGAAGCATAGGCGTCGGCCTCGTATTCATCCGAGCGCGACAGGCGGGCGGCCAGCAGGGTTGTCAGAAAATTGGCGATATAGACGCCAAGGCCGGGGATAAAGCGGGTGAACACCATGATCATTGCGGTCCGCAGGGCATTCTGGCCAGAGAAATCAATCATCCGGCGGCGCGAATGGCCAAGGGCGACGTGGCCCAATTCATGCGCAATCACGCTGGCCATTTCCGGCCCCGTCACTTCGCCCGCACGGTATTTGTCGTAAAAGCCACGGGTGATAAAGATACGCCCGTCGGGGGCCGCCAGCCCGTTCACGGGGTCAATTTCATAGATGTGGACACGGATGCGGGGCAGCTCCAGCGACTTTGCCATCTGGTCGGTCAGCTTTTTCAGGTTCAGATCAGCCAGTTCGGTGGATTTCGCATCCAGCTCGCGCGACGTGCGCCAGACCGAGAAGCGGTACATGACAAGCGCGTATAGGATGGCGATCAGGATCGGGGTGAGGCGAAGCATAAAGGTTATATGGGGATCAAAGGGCGGTTTGGCAACGGGAAATCCGGCAACTGAATATTGCAACGGGAATAAAAAAGGGATTGAAATAGGGTATTAATAACAAGGAGAATATGGAGCATATAATGTCTTTCAATTTAGGGAAAACATTTACAATTCTTGCAACCGGCCTGTTGGGCGGTTTGTTGGCAACAACGGCACAGGCGGCGAATTGTGACAAATACTATTACGGCACCGACCGGGTCGAGGCCGTGAAGTATTGTTCCAGTTCGTATTTGCCACGATCCAAAGTCGCAACCTATCGCCCGGGCAATGCCGAAATTTTCGATCCTGCCAACAAAAGGCTTGCGTGGTGCGAAGGTGCCAAAGGCGCGGGGATTGGCGAGTGGCTGGAACTGTCGGTGATCAATGGCCGTGCCCTTGTCAAAACACTGACCATTGCCAATGGTTATCAAAAAACCAAAACGGCCTTTTATGCAAATGCAAGACCGCGAAAGGTTCGTATTGAACTGGATTCGGGGCTTCGGATTACGACCGTGCTAAAGGACCGCTTTGGTGAACAGGTGATCACCTTTCCCGATTGGCAGGACATTGCAAAGGTGCGCGTCACAATCCTGAGTGTCTATCCGGGGGAAAAGTATCGGGATACCTGCATCACCTCGCTTGGACTAAGCTTTACCGAAGGGGCCGATTACGAGTGGGAGCAAATGCAGCTGGATTAATCCGGCCGGAATGCGGGGGCGGGGCACCCTTCGCCCTGCTTTTCAGTGTTTGCCATGTTTCATGGCGTGACGCAGCCAAAAGCCAAGGCCGATGGTGATGACCAGCGCGGCGAGGAACCCGCTGGCGTTGCCCAGAATGTCGGCCACTTCGGTGATGTGGTCGGCGAACAGATAACCAAGGCTGACATAGAGGATGACCCAGACGGCCTCGCCCAAGGCGCCCCACAGGGTGAAACCGGCCCAGTTATACCCCGTGGCGCCGCCGCCAAAGTTGACATAGGGACCAAGCGGCGAAAACAGCCAGCGCGACAGGAACACGCCGGGGCCGCCATAGCGTGTGGTCAGGGCGTTGGCCTTGTCCAGCAGGGCCTTGCGTTTGGGCGCGCGGGCCAGCCATGCGCCGGCTTTTCGGCCAATCTGGAACCCGGTCTGATCCCCCGTGACAGCCCCCAGATAGGCGGCCGAAACGGCTGTGGTCAGGCCCAGCTCGCCACTGGCAACAAAGCCGCCACCGGCCAGCATCATCAGGGACGAGGGCATGGGGATGGCAAGGCAGCTAAGAAA
>WGBJ01000295.1 GCA_015494385.1 Marinosulfonomonas sp. | reverse complement strand
CAGATCACGGTATAATTTCAATGGGTTGCGCATATGCACGGCCCATGTCATCGCAAACCCCTTTAGCCAGCGCGACCGCTGTTTGATCCACGGGAGCGCGCGGCAGTTGGCCTCTTCCTCGGTCACCGTATGCACGATTTCGGTGCGGTAACCATGCCGCGCCAGACGGATGCCCAGATCGGCGTCTTCGGTCACGTTGTGGGCATCCCAGCCGCCCAGTTTCTCTAGCGCATCGCGGCGGAAAAACAGCGTGGTGCCGCCCAGCGGAACAGCAAAACCCAAACGCTCCAGCCCTGGCAGGAACATGCGAAACCATGTGTTGTATTCCACCGTAAAACAGCGTGACAGCCAGTTGGTGCGCGGGTTGTAGAAATCCAGCAGCCCCTGCAAACAGGCCACTTGCGAGCCGCGTTCGTGGAACCGGCGCACGATCTGGTGGATCTGGTCGGGGTGTGGGGCGTCTTCGGCGTCATAAACCCCGATGATCGAGCCACGGCAGAAATCCAGCGCAAAATTCATCGCCCGCGGTTTCGTGCGCACGGTGCCGGCGGGCACTTCGGTCACGCGCACCCAATGCGGCAGATGGGTGCGGCGCAGGGTGTCACGGGTGGTGTCGTCATCGGCCTCGACAACCAGACAGATATCCAGCAGTTCTTTCGGGTAGTTCAGGCGTTTCAGGCGGGTGATCAGACGGCTGGCGACCTCGCGTTCCCTGAACAGCGGCACCATGATTGACACGGTGGGCAAACGGAAACTTTCGGTGCGTGGCGGGGGCGGCGGGGTTTTGCTGTGGTGGCGGCGGATATAGGGGCGGATCTGGCTGATGGATGTGGCCAGCTTCAGCCCCATATTGAACAGCAAGGTCAGGATCGCCACGCCGCAAAGGGCCGTGAAACTGGCGGTGGGCGCCAGCAATACGCAAGCCAGCAACACAAGGGCAAAAGCCGCGGTATAGCGGGTCATTTTGCCCGCATCCCAAGTGCGGCAGCTTTCGGTTTCAGGCACCAGTGTTTCGGCCTTGTCCACCAGATGTTCACGATGCAGATCACGCAGCGCCTTGTCGATGTCCTGTTCCGGCGCGATCGCCATCAGCACCTTGCCCAGTTCCGGCGGGAATCCCTTGCGCAAATGCTCGAACCGGTCCGGGCGGGCGGTGGCGAATACAGTAGCGCCGCCAACATCCTGCCACGGAACGATTTTTTCCTTCAGACAGAGCGCGGGATCAATCACATCCTTCAGGCGTGGATTCGGCGGGGTTTGTTGCAAATTCGCCAATCCAACCCCGAATTGCTGTGCCAGCGCGCCATAGAGATCAGCCTCGGATATCATGCCGTGGCTGATCATAATTTGCCCCAGCAACGCCTCTTCGCGGTTGCGCAGCGCGACGGCTTTTAACAGATCACCCTGCTGCAACGCACCTGACTGCACCAGCAGTGATCCAATCGGCACCCGCTGTGCCTGCGCCCCAGGCCTATCCTGCGGGCGGGGCTGCTGGCGTGGAAAAGCCAGAACGTTGGATGGGTGGATCGATTGCATAAATTCAGGTCACACAAAGTTAATTTGTGTCACCATCCGGCAATCCTGGTTAACAGGTGGTTAACTTAACTGTTTTTTCAGGAGTTTGTCGCCATTGCGTCAACAAACCGCTCGAATAAATAGTAACTGTCCATCGGACCGGGGCTGGCTTCGGGGTGGTATTGCACCGAAAACACCGGACGGTCCAGCATACGGATGCCGCAGTTAGAGCCATCAAACAGCGAAACATGGGTTTCAATAACACCGTCGGGCAGGGTTTGCGTATCCACTGTAAAGCCGTGATTCATCGAGGTAATCTCGACCTTGCCGGTGTCATTGTCCTTGACCGGATGGTTTGCACCGTGGTGGCCGTGGTTCATTTTGATTGTGTTGGCGCCCAGCGCCAGCGCCAGCATCTGATGCCCCAGACAAATCCCGAAAACCGGAATGTCGGCGGCCAGAATACCCTTGATCATCGGCACGGCATATTCACCTGTCGCGGCCGGATCACCGGGGCCGTTCGACAGAAACACACCTTCGGGGTTATGGGCCAGAACCTCTTGGGCGGTGGCGGTGGCGGGCAGAACAACCACATCGCAACCGGCCGATGCCAGCGAGCGCAGGATGTTGCGTTTTGCACCAAAATCCACGGCCACAACCTTGTGCCCCTTACCGGTCCTTTTGGGGTAACCATCCGGCCACGCCCAGCGCATTTCGTCCCATGTATAGGACTGCGCACAGGTCACGGTTTTGGCCAGATCCAGCCCCTCAAGCCCGTTGAATGCCCGCGCCTTGGCCACCAGCGCCTCGATGTCAAAGTTGCCATCCGGATCATGCGAGATCGCCACATGTGGCGCACCTTGCTGGCGGATCGCGCGGGTCAGGCGGCGGGTGTCCAGCCCCCCGATGCCGATGCGCCCGCGTTTTTCCATCCAACTGCGCAAATCCCCCGTGGCACGCCAGTTCGATGGCTCGGTCGGGTCCCATTTCACCACGATGCCTTCGGCCACCGGATCGGCAGTTTCATCGTCTTCCGGCGTCACACCGGTGTTGCCGATATGCGGGAAGGTAAAGGTGACAATCTGGCCCGCATAGGACGGGTCCGTCATGATCTCCTGATAGCCGGTCATCGCAGTGTTGAAACACAGCTCGGCCTCGCAATCGCCGGTGGCGCCAAACCCCATGCCGTAAAACAACGTGCCATCGGCCAGCGCAAGGCAGGCGGTGGGTTTGGGGGTGTCAATTTTACTGGCTGCGGCAGGCATGGGGCGACTCCTTTGCACAAATCTAGCGGAACCTATGGCGGGGCGCAAT
>WGBJ01000294.1 GCA_015494385.1 Marinosulfonomonas sp. | reverse complement strand
GCCACCAACGGTGAACAGGAACAAGAAGCCCATTGCAAACAGCATCGGGGTTTCAAAACTGACCGAGCCTTTCCACATCGTCGCGATCCAGCTGAAGATCTTGATCCCTGTTGGCACCGCAATGACCATCGTCGCCAGCATGAAATAGCTTTGCTGCGACAGGCTCATCCCGACGGTGTACATATGGTGCGCCCAGACGACAAAGCCCAGAACCCCGATGGCCACCAGCGCGTAAACCATCGGCAGATAGCCAAAGACCGGCTTGCGCGAGAAGGTGGCGATGACGTGGCTGATGATGCCGAACCCGGGCAGGATGATCATGTAAACTTCGGGATGCCCAAAGAACCACAGGATATGCTGATAGAGGATCGGATCACCGCCACCGGCAGGATCAAAGAAGGTTGTGCCGAAATTGCGATCGGTCAGCAGCATGGTGATGCCACCCGCCAGAACCGGCAGCGACAGCAGAATCAGCCATGCGGTGATAAAGATCGACCAGGCAAACAGCGGCACCTTGTGCAGGGTCATCCCCGGCGTGCGCATGTTCAGAAAGGTTGTGATCATATTGATCGCGCCAAGGATAGATGAGGCGCCGGACAGGTGAACCGCAAAGATCGCCAGATCCATCGAGATGCCCGTTTCCGATGTGGATAGCGGCGGATACAGCACCCAGCCCACGCCGGAACCGGATTGCCCGTTGCCCCCCGGTGCAAGCATCGAGGCGATCCCCAGCGTCACCCCGGCCACATACATCCAGTAGGAGAGGTTGTTCATCCGTGGAAACGCCATATCGGGTGCGCCGATGTGCAATGGCATGAAATAGTTGCCAAAGCCGCCAAACAGCGCCGGAATGACGACAAAGAACATCATCAAAACACCGTGGTAGGTGATCATCACATTCCAGAGGTGCCCGTTCGGGGTGCATTCCTGTGTGGAATCGGCAATGAAACGTGCGCCTTCAAGGCACATGTATTGCACGCCCGGCTCCATAAGCTCGAGCCGCATGTAAACTGTGAACAAAACCGAGATAAACCCGACTGCGCCAGCGGTGAAAAGGTAAAGAATTCCGATGTCTTTGTGGTTTGTGGACATGAACCAGCGGGTAAAGAAACCCTTTTTGGCATGTTCATCATGGCCGTGGATTGCTGCGTCCGCCATGAACGTACTCCCTGTTCTTATATTTATAATTCGTGAAAAGTTACCTTTCCACGTCGCGTTTCCTGATATCTTTGTAGGGGGAAAATTGATCTAGATCAATAAATCGTTACAGCGGGGAATATCGGGCGTGTGAAAACAGGGATGTTTTCAGGTCGGCAGCATATAACTTAGCATAGAAAAAGCCGCGAAAAGGGGCACCCTTTCGCGGCTTGAATTTGTTTTGCATCAAGAAGGATGCGGCCTTAGTCCGAGGCTTCGCCTTCAGTCGCTTCCGGTGCCGGACCGACGCTGGCCAGATAGGCCGCTACATCTTCGGCGCCGCGCTTCAGCTTGAACGACATACCGGTTTTTGCTGGCTGGTCGTGTGCTTTCAGGAAATCTTTGGGGTTGGTGACCCAGGCAGCAAAGGTTTCTTCGTCCCAAACCATACCGGCTTCGCCCAGTGCAACCAGACCGGCGCTGTATTTGGTAAAGTCTTCTTGCGCGCCAACCTGACGGCCAATCACACCGTAAAGGTTCGGGCCGGTTTTACCGCCTTTAAAGATCACATCGTCGCCGTTGACGATCATGTGGCAGGCTTTACATTTCTTGAACAGCTTTTCGCCGGCGGCAACATCGCCCTCGGCAAATGCAGGAGATGCCGCAGCAAGAACTGCAAGAATGGCAAGTGTACGTTTCATAGTTACCTCGTTCTGATAGATTCGCGTCCCTTGAGGAATATAAGGTCTGTCACGGGAATTGAAAGGCGATCAGGGGCATCAGTCGGGTTTATCGCGCTAATCGCCAAATACCTTAGTAAAACAGTGTTTTAATGCAACATCCACGTCGGCCATGCCAACCGGCCGACCCAGATCAACCAGACTGGTCACACCATATTGCGTAATCCCGCAGGGCACGATGCCGTTGTAATGCTCCAGATCCGGTTCCACATTGATCGAAATCCCGTGAAAGCTGACCCATTTGCGCAACCTTACCCCGATGGCGGCGATTTTATCCTCGGCTTGTGAGCCATCCGCATTCAGCGGCTTGTCATCACGCACCACCCAGACCCCGACACGCCCCTCGCGGCGTTCACCTTTGACGTTGAATTGGTCAAGCGTGCAAATCACCCAATCCTCAAGCTGCTGCACGAACTTGCGCACATCGCGGCCCCGATTGCCGACATTGAGCATGGCATAGGCCACCCGTTGACCGGGGCCGTGATAGGTGTACTGCCCGCCACGTTTGCTGGTGTAAACGGGAAACCTGTCGGGATCAGTCAGATCGTCCTGTTTGGCGCTGGTGCCGGCGGTATAAAGGGGTGGGTGCTCGACCAGCCAGATTGCCTCGTCGGCGGTTCCGGCGGCGATTGCCTCTGCCCGCTTTTCCATCTCGGAAACCGCGAAATCATAATCCGTCAGACCGGAGGAGGTGATCCATTCAACCATTGGCTTGCCTGTCATAATGCGATGCTTTGTCTGTGGCACCGGTCGAGCGGATTGTCAAAGGGGCTGTGGGGCGCTTTTGCTCTTCACAACCCACCGGCGTTTCGGTATATGCCGCACATCTTACCAGATCACATGCGGTTGTGGCGGAATGGTAGACGCGCAGCGTTGAGGTCGCTGTGGGGT
>WGBJ01000293.1 GCA_015494385.1 Marinosulfonomonas sp. | reverse complement strand
TGGGGCAGTCGCGGATGCTGTATGGCCTGACCATCGCATCCGAGCGCCCCGGCCACCGGATGATGGAAACATGGCATCCCGTCGGCCCTGTCGGCGTGATCAGCGCCTTCAACTTCCCCGTGGCGGTCTGGAGCTGGAATACCGCATTGGCGCTGGTCTGCGGTGATCCGGTGATCTGGAAGCCGTCCGAAAAAGCGCCGCTGTCGGCATTGGCCTGCCAGGTGATATTCGAGCGCGCGGCCAAACGGTTTGGCGAGGATGCGCCGGAAAACCTGTCGCAAGTGGTGATCGGCGGGGCGGATGTTGGCGCGGCGATGGTGGCGTCCAAGGATGTTCCGGTGATCTCGGCCACGGGTTCGACCCGCATGGGCCGCGCTGTCGGGCCGGTGGTGGCCGAACGCTTCGGGCGATCAATCCTTGAACTGGGCGGCAACAACGCGATGATCGTCGCGCCCTCGGCCGATCTGGACATGGCGGTGCGCGCCATCGTGTTTTCCGCAGTCGGCACGGCGGGGCAACGCTGCACATCATTGCGCCGTCTGATCGTGCATGACAGCATCCGCACCGAACTGGTGACCAAACTGATCAAGGCATATGCCAGTCTACCGGTCGGCTCACCACTGGACCCAGCCACGCTGGTCGGCCCGTTGGTTGATTATGATGCGCTGGAAAACATGCAAGCCGCGCTGGCTGCGGCCCGCGCCCAAGGCGGTGTGGTGCATGGCGGCGAACCCGTGACCGAAGGTGTGCCAGCCGGTGGTGCTTATGTGCGTCCCGCTATCGTCGATATGCCCGAACAAAGCGCCATCGTGCAGACCGAAACCTTTGCGCCGATCCTGTATGTGATGGGGTATAGCGATCTGGATCAGGCGATTGAAATGCAGAATGCAGTGCCGCAAGGGCTGTCGTCCTGCATCTTCACCCTGAACATGCGCGAGGCGGAACGATTTGTATCCGATACCGGTTCGGACTGCGGCATTGCCAATGTCAATATCGGCCCCTCGGGTGCCGAAATCGGCGGGGCGTTTGGCGGTGAAAAGGAAACCGGCGGCGGGCGTGAAAGCGGCTCGGACGCATGGAAGGCCTATATGCGCCGACAGACCAACACGATGAATTTCAGTGATGAGCTGCCACTGGCGCAAGGCGTGAAATTCGACATCTAGGCAGATGGCGGGGGGTTAAGTGTTCCCCGCCATAAACATCGGCCCACCGCGCCAGCGCGAAAAGCCATAGCCGTTGACCATCACCACATCTATTGCCTCGGGCGATTGCGCGATGCCCTCTGCCAGAATTTTTCGCCCCTCGGACTGCATCACGCCGATAATCCGCCCCATGATTTCATCTGCGGATAGCGGCACCCGCGTGATGCCCTTGTCCGCGCTGGCCTTGGTGATGATCCCCTCCACCAACGCATCCGGCGCGCCCTTGGGATCGGAGGAATAGTCATACCACCCCGCCCCCGTCTTGCGCCCGAACCGGCCCATTTCGCACAGCTGATCAGGAATATCGACATATCGCATATCCGCAGGGCGCGTCGCCGCCTGCCGTTTGCGCATCGCCCAGGCAATATCCAGCCCCGCCATGTCCTGCATCGCGAAAATCCCCATCGCAAATCCGAAATCGCGCATCGCTGCATCCACGTCCTGTGGCAGCGCACCATCCTCAAGCATATAGTCACATTCGCGCCGATAGGCCGACATGATCCGGTTGCCGATAAACCCGTCACACACTCCGGCAGGCACCGCGATTTTGCCCAGCCGTTTGGCCAATGCAAAGCCCGTGGCCAGCACATCATCCGCCACTTTGGGCGGGTGCACGATTTCCAGCAGCTTCATGATATAGGCGGGCGAAAAGAAATGCAGACCCAGCACGCGGGACGGGTCCGCCACCACCTCGGCGATTTCGGCGATATCCAGATAGGATGTGTTGGTGGCCAGCACCGCATCGGATTTGGTGGCCGCGTCCAGACGGGTGAACACGTCCTTTTTCACCGCCATATCCTCGAACACCGCTTCAATCACCAGATCGGCGGTGCCAAGGGCGGCGTAATCGGTTGCACCGCTAAAATTGCCCTGCATCCGCGCCAAGGCATCCGCATCAATCAACCCGCGTTTATGGCTTTGGGCCAGGGTGTTTTGCACCCGCTCCTGCCCCGCAGACAGGCTGTCGTTATCGCGTTCCAGCATCACCACCCGAAGGCCCGCCAGCAAACAGGCCGCGACAATCCCTGCGCCCATCGTGCCACCGCCAATCACGCCGATTTCGTCAATGGGGCGTGGCTTAACCCCTTTTAGGCGTGGCATTTTTCCGGCGGACCGTTCGGCAAAAAAGATATGGCGCAGGGCCAGTGATTGCGGATCATCCTTTAGCTGAAAGAACAACTCGCGCTCTTTGGCCAGCGCCTGATCAGCGGGCAAAGCCAGTGCGTTTTCCAGCGCCGTGATTGCCGCCAGCGGCGAATTCTGTCCCCGCGCCCGTTTGGCAATCGCCGCTTTTTGTGCTTCCCAAGCGTCGCTGTCCGGCTGTGCCACGTCCCGCGCCATCAAAGGTTCGACCGTCGTTTTCAGCGCCTCGCCCTTGGAAAATTCCAAGGCCGCCTGCGTCAAATCCCCGTCTACAATCCGGTCCACCAGCCCCAGCGACAACGCCTCGTCCGCCGATACCATCTTGCCACCCGCAATCATCTCCAGCGCCGCCGGTGCCCCCACCAGTCGCGGCAGTCGCACAGTGCCGCCGGCGCCGGGGATCAGGCCCAGATTGACCTCGGGCAGGCCCAGTCTGGCCGAGGGGACCGCCAGCCGGAACCGGCATCCCAAAGCCACCTCAAGGCCACCGCCCAAAGCAGTGCCATGCAACGCCGCGACCCACGGTTTTTTGGCCCCCTCGATCATATCGATCACATCCGGCAAATGCGGCTCCTGCGGCGCTTGCCCGAATTCCCGCACATCGGCCCCGGCAATGAAGGTGCGGCCTGCGCACAACAGCACCACGGCTTTCACATCCGCATCCGCTTCGGTCTGCTGCACTGCGTCCGCAAGCCCTTGGCGCACCGCCTGCGACAGCGCGTTCACCGGCGGATTGTCGATAGTGACCGTGGCAATGCCATCCTGTGTGCTGATTGTTACCGGCTGTGTCATTCGCGTTCCCCCTGTTTTGCCAAAGGGGTAGCCAAGGACCGGCGACTAATCAAGCATCATTGGAAAGAACCTGTGCACCTGTTCATTCCAGCCGCCCTTCAAGACCTTTAATTCAACCAAAGCATGCATATATTTTAGGTAATTCAGCTG
Source organism: Marinosulfonomonas sp. (assembly GCA_015494385.1). Taxonomy (GTDB): domain Bacteria; phylum Pseudomonadota; class Alphaproteobacteria; order Rhodobacterales; family Rhodobacteraceae; genus Profundibacter. Next base: position 1,823 of record WGBJ01000293.1, on the reverse strand, counting down.
TGACCCAGGTTGCAGAACTCCAAGGAACAACCTTGTTAAATTAACGATGCCGGTCGGTCTGGCGGGGTGATCAACTCGCCCCTCCCACCTTGGATCGGGATCATGGAAACTGGAGAGCGATTATGACAACACGGAAAAAAATCACCGAGGACGTAAGCAAAATCATCGCCCAAAGCAAAGATTTGGGCAAAGACATAACCGCCTATGCCAAACGCGAGTTTTCCGAGGCACTGGAACAGAGCCGCAAGGCCGGCAGTTCGATCGAAAAAACCATCCACAACATACTTGATGGCATCGGCAGCGCACTTGTTGCCGCGAACCTTGAAAGCGACGAGTTGCTGGAAAAAGCTGCCGATGCAATGAGAGAGGTTGCCCAGACTTCTTCGGAAGAAGTGCTGAAACCCGCCCGCACCATCGCCGATACCACGAAAGCAGCGCTGGAAAAGGCGCTGGAAAAAACCAAAGGCAGTATTGCACAGGTTGAATCCAGCACCAAAAAGGCTGTCGAGCAGGCTCAGGAGGAGCTGAAGGAGAAAACCCGGACCGAACTGGCTCGTCTGGCGACTGTAAGCGAAGCGCTCTACAACTATTCACGGGACAAGACGCGGGATCTGAGTGACTCTGCGCGCGAGGTTTTGAAAATCACCGCTGAAAAGAGCAAGGAATATCTGGAATCCGCGGAAAAAACCGCCCTTGAGCATAGCAAGGAATTGCTGCGTCACGGTAGAAAAGAAGTGGCCGCATGGTTGGAAAAACTGGCCGAAAAGGTTAAGTTAAAAGATGAAGATACCTAAAGACGCCGACCCTTGTTCGACCCACAAGCGGGGCCGTATCACCATCCGGACGATACCGGACGGGTATAAACGGCGAGGGCACCCACCCTCGCCTGTTTTGCCTAAGGAACAACACAAGGCGACGTTCCACCTTAGTTAAAAGGGGTAAGTGATGAACACGGAAACAGCTGACGAAAGCGACACCCGTCCGGCCAAACAGCCACAAGGATTCAAAACCGCTATTCTTGTTCTATCGCTGGTGCTGCCCGTGATCGGATTGGCGCTGACCTATTTTTATTCGGCCACCAGCATCCAGTTCTGGATCGGTTTGGCGATGGTGGCCTCTATGGGGATTGCCGCCTTTTTTGCCGCACATGCACATCGTCTGGGATTTTTCGAGGAAATCATTCTGGTTCTGGCCTTCCTGATGTCGCTGACCGGAATTGGCCTGACCAATTATTCGCCTGTAAACAGCCTGCGGTTCTGGATGGCCATGACGGTGTTCATGGCGGTTTCGGCAATGATCACCGGGGCTGTGAAATTCGTCAAACAACACAATGACATAAGGCTGGAGATGATCATCACCCAGCTTATACATTGGGGGGCGACGCTGGCGGCGGTTACCGGGGTGTTTTTGTTGCTGAAGGCCGGGCGGCTTAATTACGACAACACCGCGCTTGTTTTGCTTCTTGTCATCGGGTTGTCGACATTTCTGGACGGGTATCGCATTTCATGGCGCTTTTCGCTGATTGGCATCCTGATCAGCGGCACCGCCATCCTTGCCGCCTTTATCGAGCAATTCATCTGGCCGGTCATTCTGCTGGCGCTTGTCCTGGTGATGGTCGCTATTATCTGGGAACGCCACAGGCTTCGGCAACACCGGAAAAACGCCAGCCAAAGCACCTAGCAAACGAATAGCCCTGCCAACGCGCAGGGCTTCCCCATTGCAAGGATGCAACGGGGAAAAGCCCCTGTTCAATTCATTCAGGCGTTCACATCCACCACAACGCGCCCTTTGACCTGACCTTTCAGGATGTCACGGCCCAGTTG
>WGBJ01000292.1 GCA_015494385.1 Marinosulfonomonas sp. | reverse complement strand
TGACATGGCCGTCTTTCACCAGCCACAAACGGTCCGCGACCATAGACAGCAGGTGCATATCGTGGCTGATCAGGATCACCGCGCCGGAATAGGCCGTCAGGGCCTCGACCAGCGCTTCGCGGCTTTCGATATCAAGGTGGTTTGTCGGCTCGTCCAAAATCAGCAGATGCGGCGCGGGCAGGGTGGCCAGCAGCAGCGACAGCCGCGCCTTTTGCCCGCCGGACAGACGCCCGACCTCGGTTTCCGCCTGATCGGGACCAAGGCCGAAACCGGCCAGACGGGCCCGCAGCCGCGCTTCGCCCTCGTCCGGGCGTTCACGGCGCAGGTGCTGGATCGGGGTTTCGTCAATGAACAATTCGTCCACCTGATGCTGGGCGAAAAAGCCGATCCGCAGCTTGCGCGAGGTCTGCATTTTGCCCGACATCGGATCAAGCCTGCCCGACAACAGCTTGGCCAAGGTGGATTTACCCTGACCGTTCTTGCCCAGCAGCGCGATCCGGTCGTCCTGATCAATGCGCAGGTTCAGGTTCTTCAAAATGGGTTTGCCATCGTAACCCACAGACACGCCTTCGGTGGCGATGATGGGGGGCGACAGCTCTTCCGGCTCGGGGAAACTGAATACGGTGCGCGCCGCGTCTTCTGGCGCGCGGATGGTTTCCATCTTTTCCAGCATCTTGACCCGGCTTTGCGCCTGTTTCGCCTTGGATGCCTTGGCCTTGAAGCGGTCCACAAAGCTTTGCAAATGGGCACGGTGGGCTTCTTGCTTCTTGGCCGCGGCCGCCTGCACCTCGCGCTGCGCTTTACGCTGGCGCACGAATTGATCGTAGGGGCCGGTGTAATAGGTCAACTGGCGGTTTTCCAGATGCAGGATCGCTCCAACGGCACGGTTCAGCAATTCGCGGTCGTGGGAAATGATCAGCACGGTGTGCGGATATTTCACCAGATAGGCCTCGAGCCACAGCGCGCCTTCCAGATCCAGATAGTTGGTCGGCTCGTCCAGCAGCAGATAATCGGGTTCGGAAAACAACACAGCGGCCAAAGCCACCCGCATCCGCCAGCCGCCGGAAAAGGCGGAACAGGGCATGTGCTGTTCTTCGGCGTCAAACCCCAGACCCTTGAGGATCGAGGAGGCGCGGGCCTCGGCGGAATAGGCGTCGATATCGGCCAGACGGGTGTGGATGTCGGCGATGCGATGCGGATCCTTTGCGGTTTCGGATTCGGCCATCAAGGCGGCGCGTTCCACATCGGCGGCCAGAACGGTGTTCAGCAGGGATACCTCGTTGCCGGGCACTTCCTGACTGACGCCACCAATGCGGGCGCGGGCGGGCAGGGTGATGGTGCCGGCTTCCGACGGAATATCGCCGCGGATCAGGTTGAACAGCGTGGTTTTACCCGCGCCATTGCGCCCGATCAGGCCCACTTTGTGGCCCGTTGGAATGACAGCGCTGGCCCCTTCAAAAAGGGGGCGGCCCTGGATTGCGTAGTTCAGATCATTGATGCGTAACATGGGGGCGGTTTGCAGGATGTTGCGGGGAAGGTCAATCACCGCTTTTCAAGGGCGCGCGGGCATGTTAGCAGGGCGGCGAAATTATCACGGGCGGGCAGGGGCCTGCCGCATAAACAGAAAGAGACCATCATGGCCATTCAACGCACATTCAGCATCATCAAACCCGATGCCACCAAACGCAACCTGACCGGCAAGATCATTGCCAAATTCGAGGACGCCGGCCTGCGGGTTGTTGCCTCCAAGCGCATCCAGCTGACACTGGCACAGGCGCAGGAATTCTATGGTGTTCACAAGGAACGCCCCTTCTTTGACGAATTGTGCGAATTCATGATCTCCGAGCCGATCGTTGTGCAGGTTCTGGAAGGCGAAGACGCGATTGCGAAAAACCGCGAAGTCATGGGCGCCACAAACCCGGCTGAAGCGGCTGACGGCACCATCCGCAAGGAATTCGCCCTGTCGATTGGCGAAAACTCGGTTCACGGCTCGGACGCACCGGAAACAGCGGCTGTTGAAATCGCTTACTTCTTCTCGGGTCTTGAAATCGTAGGCTAGGCGGCGCATCGCTTCCTGTCGGGCGCTCTTTGCCAGCGAAGAGGCCCGTCAGGGCTGATGAGCATTCCGGTCAATCACCCCGATCCTGTCAAGGGCCGCTTCCAGTTCGGAGCGGCCTTTGTCATGTGCATTGTCTGAAATACCGGCCTTGATCGCGTCAAATCGTTCGCGCAGGGCCTTTTTCTCGTCCCCCTGACAATCATTCCACGGTCGCCCCTGCAGCCCCATAACCATCGCGTAATAACCGATGAAATGCGGTTTGCTGCCCGATTGCAGCAGCTTGGCATAGGCCGCATCCGGCCCAAGATCGCGCAATTGGTCCGCCGTGGTAATCCCCGCCCGCGCATAAACAGCGTCAGAGGCAGGGCCAAGGTTGCGGATACTGGAAACGGGATCAGGCATAGGCCCAAGCCTAGCTTTTCGGTTCCAATAATGAAACCCTAGATGCTGGCCCAGTCTGTGATCAGCCGCACTTTGGGCTTTTCCTCGGTCTTGGGTGCGGCTTGCACCCCTTCCAGACGTTCGGTCACATAGCCGATTTTGCGCGGCTGTGGCTCGGGCCTGGATTGCGCCTGATCTTCACTTGGCTGATAGCTTGCCATGGTCTTGCTCCTGATCGGGACCTCTGCGGTCCGGTTGCCTCTGTTCTCTCCTCCCTAAGCACCTCGTTGTTCGGGCGCTGTTTGATAAGAGGGGATCACGTCACTGTGGGTATTCGTGGGGTGAAATGGGGCAAGAATGTGGCGGCGTTGTGTGGGCAAAAATGCGCCCCGCTACATCTTGTGTGCAGCGAGGCGTTTGATCGAATTGGACAGAGATTTATTGGCGGAATGTGCGATTTATGCCGCAGCCAGTCGGGCAAACCCGAATTCGCCCTCAACGGCATCGACCAGCGTTGCATTGGTGACCTCGCGAAGGCGCTGCGCAAAAGCCAGACGCCAGTCGAAATCCTCGGCCCCCAGCAATTCGGCCATTGTGATATCGCCGGTCCAGGCGTCGCAAGAGGTCAGGTAAACGGTTTCGCCGTCAGATACGGAAACGGCCGAGATTACTTTGGGATGTGTCATCATAGGCTCCTTGAATAGGGGTTGTGCTTTGATGTCAGTATAGAATATTGTTCTACCAACCGGCCATATACCAAACAAATTAAGGGTAATATCGGTTGTGTAGCTTGCAAAGTGGAACATTTGTTCCGCATCGAGAGGGAATTAGGAATGAACGCACAACTTGACGGGCTGGACCGGAAAATCCTTGCGCAACTGCAAAAGGACGCCTCGCTGTCTTTGGACGAAATCGCCCGCAAAGTGGGCTCATCCAAGACGCCCGTGTGGAACCGGATTCGCAAACTCAAGGCCGCCGGGGTGATCGGGCGGCAAACGGTGCTGCTGGACCCGCTGTCGCTGGGGCTTGAGGCCTGTTTCTTTGTGCTGGTGCGCACCAGCGAGCATGATGCGGATTGGCAGGCGCGGTTTTTGGCCACCCTCAAGGCCCGCCCCGAAGTGATGGAGGCCCATCGTCTGGCAGGCGACATTGATTACATCCTGAAAGTGCGGGTGAAGAATGCCAAAGCCTATGACGATTTTTATCAGGCGCTGATTGCCGAGGTAAAGATTTTCAACGTCACAGCACTTTTGTCGATGGAAGAGATCAAATCGACAACGGTGCTGCCTGTCGGCGCCGAGTAAGGGCTTGTGGCCTGATATTTAAGGGTAGATGGCTCCGACGGTAGGGATCGAACCTACGACCAATTGATTAACAGTCAACTGCTCTACCACTGAGCT
>WGBJ01000291.1 GCA_015494385.1 Marinosulfonomonas sp. | reverse complement strand
TCCGGGCATCGCCACCGAGGGGCTGCCCAGTTTCACCGGCAAGGGTTCGATCCCCATCGGGTTGGCGGCAATCGCCCAGCCGGTTTCGGTTTGCCACCAGTGGTCGATCACAGGCACGCCCAACTGGTCTTGCGCCCATGTGATGGTGTCCGGATCAGCGCGCTCGCCCGCTAGAAACAGCGTTTCAAATTTCGACAGGTCGTATTTTTTCAACAATTCGCCATCGGGGTCCTCGCGCTTGATGGCGCGGAATGCGGTGGGGGCGGTGAACAGTGCCTTCACGCCATATTCCGAAATGATCCGCCAGAAGGTGCCCGCATCCGGCGTGCCCACAGGCTTGCCCTCGAATACAATGGTGGTGGCGCCGTGGATCAGCTGGCCATAGGCAATATAGCTGTGGCCAACCACCCAGCCGACATCGCTGGCGGCCCAGAACACATCGCCCGCGTCGATGTTGTAGATCGCCTTCATGGTCCAATCCAGCGCCACCAGTTGACCGGCGGTGTGGCGGATCACGCCCTTGGGCTGACCCGTGGTGCCGGATGTATATAGGATATAGGACGGGTGATTGCCCGCGACCGGCACACATTCGGCAGGCTCGACCCCGTACTGGAAACCGTGCCAGCTATAATCGCGGCCCTCGATCAGTTTGGCGACCTCTTGTTCGCGCTGGAAGATGACGCAGAAATCAGGTTTATGCGCCGCCAGTTCGATTGCTTCATCCAGCAGGGGTTTGTAGTGGATCACGCGGTTCGGCTCGATTCCGCAAGAGGCCGCGATGATTGCCTTGGGCTTGGCATCGTCAATCCGCACGGCCAACTCGTTGGCGGCAAATCCGCCGAACACCACCGAATGGATCGCACCCAGACGGCCACAGGCCAGCATAGCCTCGATCGCTTCGGGGACCATCGGCATATAGATCAGAACGCGGTCGCCTTTTTCCACGCCCTTGGCCCGCAGCGCACCGGCAAGGCTGGCCACGCGGGTTTGCAATTCGGCGTAGGAAATCTTGTGTTTGGTGTCGGTGACAGGGCTGTCATAGATGATGGCGGTGCGATCGCCGTGACCGGCCTCGACGTGGCGGTCAACGGCGTTATAGCAGGTGTTGACCTGCGCATCGGCGAACCATTCGTAAACAGGGGCCTTTTCATCGAACAGCGCCTTGGAGGGCGGTTTATACCAGCTGATACCCTCGGCGGCCTTCATCCAGAAGGCTTCGGGGTCGGATTTCCAGCTGTTGTAAACCTCGGCGTATGTCATGTCATTCCTCCCAATGATGGGCGGTATGATAGAGGCTGTTGGCCTTTGCGCAAAGTCTCTTTTGGTAAATTTGCAAAGTGGCAGAAAAGGCGCTGTAGCGAATTGCAAAATTGAATATACATGCAGCGCTGCCCCGCACCTGATGCGGGGCCTGCCGATTATGCTGGAGGCCCCGCATCAGGTGCGGGGCGGCGCGGGATTACCCGTAATGCGCCACCGGTGTTCCCGCGAGCGCCGACATGTTCAAAAGCCCCCGCGCGGTGATGGACGGGGTGACGATATGGGCGCGGTTGCCCATGCCCATCAATATCGGCCCCACCTCAAGCCCCATGCCGCGCACCTTCAGGATATTGCGCACGCCCGAGGCCGCATCGGTATTGGCAAAGATCAGCACATTCGCCGCCCCTTCAAAACGGGCTTCAGGGAAGATGCGGGCGCGCAATTCGGGGTCCAGCGCTGCATCGATGTGCATCTCGCCTTCGTATTCGAAATCACGCGGCTCGGCCCCCAGTATTTCCAGCGCCCTGCGCATCCGGTTGCCGGTATCGCAGTTCAGATTGCCGAATTGCGAATAGGAACACAGCGCAATCTTCGGCGCGATGCCAAAGCGGCGCACATGGCGGGCGGCGGCGATTACGGTTTCCGCGATCTGCTGCGGCGTGGGTTCGGGGTTCACATGGGTGTCGGCAATGAACAGCGGCCCGTCCTCGAGGATCATCAGCGACAGCGCGCCGATCGGGTGCAGCCCGTCCGTGCCCAGAATTTCGTTCACATATTTCAGGTGCCACAGGTACTGCCCGAAGGTGCCGCAAATCAGGCTTTCCGCATCGCCGCGATGCACCATGATTGCGCCGATTGCTGTTGAATTGGTGCGCATGATCGCTTTGGCCAGATCGGGCGTGATGCCGCGCCGTGCCATGATCTTGTGATAGCTGCCCCAGTAATCGCGATAGCGGGGGTCATCCTGCGGGTTGACCAGTTCGAAATCCTTGCCGGCCTCCATCTGCAAACCGGCCTCTTTGCAGCGGTATTCGATCACCTCGGGGCGGCCGATCAGGATCGGTTTGTCGGTGGTTTCATCCAGCATGGCACGGGCGGCGCGCAGCACGCGCTCGTCCTCGCCCTCGGCAAAAACGATGCGGCGGGTGGCGGTGCGGGCGGCCTCGAACACCGGCCGCATGATCAGCGCGGATTTAAAGACCGAACTGTCGAGTTTTTCCTTATAAGCCTCAAGATCGGTGACTGGTTTGGTCGCCACGCCGGTTTCGGTGGCCGCCTGCACCACAGCGCTGGCCACCACGCCCATCAGGCGCGGATCGAATGGTTTGGGGATCAGGTAGTCGGGGCCGAATGTCATCTGTTCGCCCTTATAGGCCTCGGCGGCTTCGGCGGATGTGGTGGCGCGGGCCAGCTCGGCAATGCCCTTGATGCAGGCCAGTTGCATTTCGTCGTTGATTTCGGTCGCGCCGGCATCCAGCGCACCACGAAAGATGAACGGGAAACACAGCACATTGTTGACCTGATTGGGAAAATCCGACCGGCCGGTGGCGATGATCGCATCCGGTGCAACGCTGCGCACCTCGTCGGGCATGATTTCCGGTGTCGGGTTGGCCAAGGCAAAAATAATGGGTTTATCCGCCATCTTCGCCACCATTTCCGGTTTCAGCACCCCGGGGCCGGACAGGCCAAGGAACAGGTCGGCGCCCTCGATCACCTGATCCAGCGTGCGCAGATCGCTATCCTGTGCATAGCTTTCCTTTTGCGGTGTCATCTCCTCGGTCCGGCCCTTGTAGACCAGCCCGGCAATATCGCACAGCCAGACGTTTTCGCGCTTCACACCCAGCTTCAGCAGCATGTTCAGACAGGCAATCCCCGCCGCTCCGCCGCCGGTCGAGACAACCTTGATATCCTCGAACCGCTTGCCGGTGACATGCAGCGCGTTGGTGGCCGCAGCCCCCACCACAATCGCGGTGCCGTGCTGGTCATCGTGGAACACCGGAATATTCATCCGTTCACGGCAGATTTTCTCGACAATGAAACAATCCGGCGCCTTGATGTCCTCAAGGTTGATCGCACCGAATGTGGGTTCCAGCGCGCAAACGATATCGGCCAGCCGTTCGGGATCGGATTCGTTCACCTCGATATCAAAGCAGTCGATATTGGCGAATTTCTTGAACAAAACCGCCTTGCCTTCCATCACCGGTTTACTGGCCAGCGCGCCGATGTTTCCCAACCCCAGAACGGCACTGCCATTGGTGACCACGGCCACCAGATTGCCCTTGGCGGTGAACCGGTTGGCAGATGCAGGATCGTCCTTGATGTCGAGGCACGCCTCGGCCACGCCGGGGGAATAGGCCAGCGCCAGATCCTGCCCGTTGGCCATCGGTTTGGTCGCGCGGATTTCCAGTTTGCCGGGTTTGGGGTGCTCGTGATAGTCCAGTGCATCCTGACGCAAGCGGGTTTTCTGGGTGTCTGTCACGGTGCGAATCCTTCTGCTTGGACAACAAGTTTAACGTTAAACTAGTTTTGATCGCCTCGAAATACCAGCGGTTTTATATGGCTGCAACCGCTTGTTCCGGATTTCGGGGGTGGGATAATTTGCCGCCCTGTCCGGTTGCCCTTGCATCCCGCTGCTGTCAGGCGCAAAATCCGGCTAAACGTAAAGGATACCCCATGTCATTGCTAACAGCCGCCACAAAGGTGCGTGAAAACGCCCATGCCCCTTATTCCAAATTCAAGGTGGGGGCGGCGATCCGCGCGGCCTCGGGTAATATCTATGTCGGCTGTAACGTCGAAAACGTCGCCTACCCCGAAGGCACCTGCGCCGAGGCAGGTGCGATTGCAGCGATGGTGGCGGCGGGGGAAACCGAACTCATCGAAGCATTGGTGATTGCCGACAGTCCCATGCCGGTGTCGCCCTGTGGTGGGTGCCGTCAGAAGCTGGCCGAGTTTGGCGTGCCGGATGTGAAAGTGACCATGACAACAGTGGCGGGAAACACGTCTGAAATGACGCTGGCCGAGCTGCTGCCCGGTGCCTTTACACAGGAACATATGGAAGGGGAAAGCTGATGGATGCCCGCACGGTTCTAACACATCTGCGTGACAAAAAGCGCCTGAGCGACGAGGAAATCACATGGTTTGCCAATGGCTTGGCCAATGGTGATGTGACGGATGCACAGGCCGGCGCCTTTGCGATGGGCGCTTTGCTGAACGGGTTGAGCGAGCCTGAAAAGGTGATGCTGACCCTGGCGATGCGCGACAGCGGCGATGTGTTGCAATGGGACATGCCCGGCCCCGTGGTGGATAAACATTCGACCGGCGGGGTGGGCGATACGGTATCCTTGCCGCTGGCGCCTGCACTGGCGGCCTGCGGGGCCTATGTGCCGATGATTTCGGGGCGGGGCCTTGGCCATACCGGCGGCACGCTGGACAAGCTTGAGGCGATACCGGGGTACCGGACTGATATTGCGGTTGCGGAAATGCGCAAGATCGTTGGGGATGTGGGCTGTGCGATTGTCAGCGCCTCGGGCCGGATCGCACCGGCGGACAAACGGCTTTATGCGGTGCGCGATGTGACCGGAACGGTCGAGAGCATCGATCTGATCACCGC
>WGBJ01000290.1 GCA_015494385.1 Marinosulfonomonas sp. | reverse complement strand
CGGCTGTGGTTTCGGTTGGCACATTGTTTCAGGCGGCGATCCTGCCGGGGATCATGCTGGCCTTTCTCTACGGGCTTTATGCCTTTGGCTATGCGCTGGTGAAACCGGACAAGGCACCGCCGGTGCCTGCGATGGAAGGCAAGGGCGAAAAGATCGGCCGCAATGGTGCGCTGACCTGGTTCCTGCTGGCGCCAGCGGTTTTGATCGGCGGCATGTTTATGATGGGCAGTTTCGGTGTGGTCGGATCACAAGCGATCTTGGTCGACAGCTATTCCGATGCAACCGAATCCACCTCTCTGCGCACAAATGTATCCGAGCAATGTCAGGCCGCGATCATTGAATTGCACGGGCAGGAAAAATGGGATTCGGCCGTGGCCCAGCAAGCGGCGATCGACGCGGCAGGCGGGGCACAAGAGAGCCACAAGCTGACCGAGGAAGAACTGGTTGCGGCCACGGACGCCAAGATTGCGGCGGCTGCCCCGATCGGGTCAGGCGTTGCCATCTTCTTTACCTTCATGGCGCTGATCCTTGTGTTTGCCCGTGGCATCGCACCATCCGCCGATCCGCGCCCGATCCTGATCGGGCTGGCCGGTGTCGCACTGGCATTCATTGCCGATATCGCGCTGATCACACCGCTGAGCACACCGGGGATGACCACGATCTACCTGCTTATCCCCGCATTGATGACGTTCTATGGCGTTTACCACGCGGCGATCCGGCTGGGCAAAAACGAACTGCTGGCGGTGGTGTTCCCGCCGCTGGTGCTGATCATTGCGGTGCTTGGCTCGATCCTGGGCGGCATCACCAACCCGACACCGGCGGCGGCGCTGGGGGCAGGCGGGGCAATCCTGCTTGCGGCCTATCGCAAACTGCAAGACGAAGGTGGCACCGGACGGATCATCCTGATGGCGACATTCGCGATCATCGTGATGATCCTTGTGGGTGTTAACTTTGATTTGCGGATGAACCGCAGCGATGTGCCATTCGAGGATATTCTGGCCTTTATCATTGCCAAAGGTGCCTATCTGTTTGCGATGTTCGGCATCCTTTATGGCTGTGTCGTGCTGTATCGCGGCGCGGTTCTGACACCGATTGTGCGTGAAACAGCCAAGGTGACCAGCATGGTGTTCACCATCCTGATCGGCTCGCAATTGCTGAACCTTGTGGTGATTTCATTCGGTGGCGAGGAATATATTCAGGACTTCCTGAAAAGCTTCGACAGCGAAATGAAGGTGTTCCTGATCGTCATGGTCGTGCTGTTCTTCCTTGGCTTTGTGCTGGATTTCCTTGAGATCATCTACATCGTGATCCCGATCGTCGGGCCGGTGATTTACGGCGGCACGTTCGATCCGAAATGGGTGACGATCATGATCGCGGTGAACCTGCAGACCAGTTTCCTGACACCACCGTTCGGTTTCGCGCTGTTCTATTTGCGCGGGGTGGCACCGCCCAGCGTGACCACCGGCCATATCTACCGCGGCATCATTCCGTTTGTGTTGATCCAGGTGGTCGGACTGGCGTTGTTGTGGAGCTTCCCCAGCGTGGTGACCATTCTGCCGAACCTGTTTGCGAACTAGGGATTTACAGGGCAATTTGAAGAAAAGGCCTGCCGGTTTGGCAGGCCTTTTTTGTTGGAAAACCGTGTGAAAAGGGGGCGTGGCGTTTGTGGCTAATGCTTTGTAATATTGGTGAAAAGCCACTGTTTCGGCAGAACTACTAAACCGGTTTAGTGGAACGGTTTCTGAAGGTGATTTTTACCCGCCAAAGCGGCACTCCCGCCTGCAAGCAAAGCCGCAAAATGTGTTCAGTCTTTCTGAGTGGGCAAAATATCCGGCAGGGTAATCTTCGCCACCTGCTCGGCAATCGGATCGACCGACAACGGGTGCGTATCGGCGTCGAAACTGTCCGGATCCTCCAGCGGTTCCCAGTCGCCGTTTCGGTAAATTTCCAGCGCCTTGAATCCGGCCTTATAGGCCATTTTCGGACTGCCCGGCACCCAGTATCCCAGATAGACATAGGGCAGGCCAGCACTGCGGGCAATGTCGATGTGGTCAAGGATCAGATAGGTGCCAAGGCTGTTTTTGGTCAGCTCGGGTTCGAAAAACGAATAGACCATGCTGACCCCGTCGTCGAACACATCGGTTAGACAGACAGCCGCCAGATCGCGGGTGCCGTCATCCGTCGGGGCAGTGTATTCGATCACCCGGCTTTTGATCGGGGTTTCCTCGATCATCGCGGCGAATTCGAAAATATCCATGTCGGCCATGCCGCCATCGGCGTGGCGGTGCTCCAGATAGCGGCGAAACAGATTGTATTGATCCTCGGTCGCCCAGGGGGACATGGCGTTGCGCTGCAATTCGGCGTTCTTTTTCAAAACACGGCGCTGGCTGCGTGACGGGGTGAAATCGGCCACCCGGATGCGGGCGGAAAAGCAGGCAGAACAATCGGCGCAGGATGGGCGATACAGCACATTTTGCGACCGCCGGAACCCCTGTTTGGACAGCGCATCGTTCAGTTTGGTAGCAAATTCCCCCTGCAGGGCCGTGAACAATTTGCGCTCCATCCGCCCTTCCAGATAGGGGCAGGGCTGGGGGGCAGTCACATAAAACTGCGGGGCTATGGGAAGGCTGTGGCGCATCTGGTTAATAGGGGTCCGGTGTTTTAATTCAAATTAAAGATAACAACGGCGGGGCTTTGCGCCAACCCCTTTTGGAAAAAGCGGTTAAGGCGGCCCCGACGGGGGTCGCCTTAGCGTTGTTTCAGGCGTCGACGGGCTCGTCCATTTCTTTGGCCTTGCGGGCGCGCTCGTTCATAAAGTCGTCAAATTCCGACTTGTCTTTGGCCTCGCGCAGCCGTTCAAGGAAGGCCTCGAAATTGCCCTGCTCTTCTTCCAGACGGCGCAGGGTGTCGGCCTTGTAGGCGTCAAACGCCGAGTTGCCCGAGGATTGATAGGCGTGGCGTTCCATGCGGCGGCGGGAATGGCGGCAAGAACCTTTGAACATGCGTTTGCTCCAGATCATATAAAACAGAAGGGCGAGGCCAACAGGCCAAAAGAAGATAAAGCCAAGGACCATGGCGATGATCCATGCGGGTTTGCCGCGTTCATCCAGCCAGGTTTCTGCCTGTGAGGGCCATGTGGCGACGGTGCTCATTTGGGTCTCCGTTTGTTAAGGTTTCGGGTTTGATGTGAATGTCTTTCACATTACCAAGATTGGCATTAATGGCGGCTCTTGCAAGGGTGAATGTGAAAGGTTTTTACATTATTTTGGATTAGTATGTAAAATCAACGGCTTGTGCATTTGTAATTTGCTGCAAATCGGCCGGATTTATCGGAAAAACATGACGCGGTGTGCCTGCGGCGGCCCAGACAGTGTCAAATTCCAGCAGTTTCGGGTCGAAAAACGCCCGGATTGGCGACAGGTGCCCGACAGGGGATACCCCGCCGATGGCAAAACCGGTCTGGCTGCGGATCAGGGCGGCGTCGGCCTTGCCCAAAGGCTCGCCTGCGACCTTGCTGGCTGCATCGGCGCACACCTGATTGCCGCCAGCGGTGATGAACAAAACCGCTTCATTCGTGGTTTCGCCGCGAAAGATGATGGATTTGGCGATCTGGTCCAGTTCACAGCCCACCGCATCCGCCGCCGCTTGTGCGGTACGGGCGCCTTCGGTCATTTCAACAGGCGTTGTATCTATTCCCGCCGCGTCCAGTGCGCGGATCACACGTTTCAGGCTTTTGCTCATTTTTCATCTCTCCTGTTTGCGTGGTCGAGTATTGATGTAACAAAGGTCAAGCGCAAGAGGAGGCGAAAGTGATGCCGCAATATGAACTGGATATGTTTCTGACGCTGGAGAAAACCGTGTGGCAAGCGCTGGTCACAGGGGATGAGGGTGCGGATTCGCGTATGTTGGAAGACGGGTTTCTTGGGGTGTATGC
>WGBJ01000289.1 GCA_015494385.1 Marinosulfonomonas sp. | reverse complement strand
CGGCGGCAACACGTTCTATTACATGCGCAAGGCCAAACAGCGCGGCTGCAAATTCGTGGTGATTGATCCGCAATATACCGACAGCGCTTCTGCCTATGACGCATGGTGGATCCCGATCCGCCCCAACACCGATGCCGCGATGATGGCGGGGCTGGCGCATTACATATTCGCCAACAACCTGCAGGATCAGGAGTTCATCGACAAATTCGTTCAAGGCATGGACGAAGGCACGATGCCCGACTGGGCCAAGGGGCAGGAGAACTTCAAAGACTACATCATGGGCGTCAGCGACGGCATTCCCAAAACACCGGAATGGGCGGCCGACATCTGCGGAGTTTCCGCCGAGGATATCATCAAGCTGGCCGATATGTATGCCACCACCAAACCGGCGGCACTAAAGGCAAGCTGGTCACCGGGGCGCAACGCTTACGGCGAACAATACGCCCGCATGGCCAATGCGCTTCAGGCGATGACCGGCAATGTCGGCAAGCTGGGCGGCTGCGCCGAAGGGGTTGGCAAGGGCTGGCATGCGCAGGGCGTGGCCTATCCCTACGACCAGTTTGCCAATGTCTGGTTTGCCTCGATCAAATCGGACCGCTGGGCGCATTGTGTGATCAACTATCCCAATGTGAAGCGCGAGGAACTGGGGCTGTGGCCGCGCGGCGACAATACCGATGGCCAAATCCCCAACATCCGCGGGATTTTCTGGCAGGGGTCGGACTGGTTCAACCAGCTGACCAACATCAACAAGGAAATCGAGGCGATTGACAAGCTGAATTCATACGGCGAAGGCGAAAGCCTGCTGGTCTGTATGGACAGCACCATCACCCCGACCGGCATCTGGGCCGATTACCTGCTGCCGATTGCCACCCACTTTGAACGTCACGATGTGGCCTTGCCGTGGTACAAAGGGCATTACTACATACACCGTCCAAAAGTGATCAACCCGATGGGTGAAAGCAAATCGGATTTTCAGGTGTTCACCGAACTGGCCTATCGTCTGGGCTTTGGTCCCGCCTACAACCCCAAGGCAAACCGCGATTATTTCAACAATCCGGATGCAGTGGACGAGGCCTATCTGATCGACTGGTGGGGCAAGGTTCAACACCATCAGGGCGTGGAATGGACCTGGGAAGAGTTCAAGAAACGCGGCGTTTACAAATTCGTCTTTGACGAACCACACGTCGCGTTCAAGGAACAGATTGAACAGGGCAAACCCTTCCAGACGGCCTCGGGCAAGATCGAGATTTTCTCGGGACAACTGGCGCAGATCACCGACTGGACCAAAACATCCTACGGCTACTACATTCCGGCCATCCCGAAATGGATCGAACCATGGGAAAGCCTGAACCACCCGTTAACGGAAAAGTTCCCGTTCCATATGATCAGCCCGCACCCGCGCTGGCGCACGCACTCGATTTTCAACAATATCCCGTGGCTGCGTGAAACATTCAGCCAGGAGGTAACGATGAATGCCTCGGATGCGGCAAAAATGGGCATCCAGATGGGCGATATCGTCGAATGCTGGAATGATCGGGGCAAGGTGGTCGTGCCGGTCTATGTCACCGAACGCTGTATGCCCGGTGTGGTCGTGCTGCACGAAGGGGCGTGGATGGATCTGGACAAGGATGGCGTGGACCGATCCGGCAACCCCGATTTCCTGACCAAGGATGATCCATCACCCGCAGGCGCCTTTGCCTATAACACTGTGCTTTGCAACATCAAGAAAACAACGCTGAACCATCGGCCCGGCTGGGACAAACTGGCCACCGCCCGCAGCCACGTTTTCCGCCGCGATCTGTAGGAGGGTTTCAAAATGGCAAACACTGTCGACAAAGAACGGATCAAGGCAAACGCAGCGCGCATCAAACGCGAAGGCTATACGCCTGTGGTGCCGGATATGCAGATGGGGTTCATCCACAACAACGTGGATTGCATCGGCTGTCGGGCCTGTGAAATCGCCTGCAAGGACAAGAACGGGCTGGATGCAGGGCCACGGTTCCGCCGTGTGCAATATATCGAAGGCGGGGTGTTCCCGAATGTGTTCGCCTTCAAGGTCAACATGTCGTGCAACCACTGTGCCGAACCGGCCTGCCTGCCCGCCTGCCCCACCGGCGCAATCTGGAAACGCAAGGATAACGGCATCGTCGATATCGACAGCACCCTGTGCATCGGCTGTCGCAAATGCGAGGCCGCCTGCCCCTTTGGTGCACCGCAATTCGACCCCGATGAAAACGTGGTCAAGAAATGCAACATGTGTGTCGATGAACAGGAAGCAGGGCGCAAACCCTACTGCGTTGCCGCCTGTATGATGCGGGTGCTGGATGTTGGCCCGATCGACCAGATCGACGCAGGTGATTTCGCAACCACTGCTGTTGGCCCCAATGACAAGCTGGTCAAACAGGTCAAAAGCATGGCCGACCCTGATCTGACCAACCCGTCCATCCGTTTCGTTCCCCACTCGAAAGGGATCGTGGATGGATAAGGATCTGTCGATACTGGAGCCGGCGCGATACGGGTTGTCCCTGTTGATCCGGCTGCACGACCGCGAGGTGGATGCCGAGTTTCTGCACGGCCTGCGCGAAAACCATGCGGCAGGGTTTTTCGCTGAAATCCTGCCGGATGACGCGGCCAAGGCGGATGTTGCCGCCTTTGGCACCGCCATCACCGCCCTGCCCGATCCGGTGGATACGGGCACGCTGGATCAACTGGCGGCCGAATATGCCGATGTCTATCTGACCCATTCCTACCGGATTGCGCCCACCGGCTCTGTCTGGCTGACCGAGGAAAAGCTGGAGCGGCAAGAACCCATGTTCGCGGTGCGCGAATGGTATGACCATTACGGTGTGACAGTGCCCAACTGGCGGCTGCGCCCGGATGATCATATCGTGCATGAATTGCAGTTCATCGAACATCTGCTGGGGCTGAAAACCGAAACCGCCGCCCGGGACGCCGCGCGGTTTATGGATAAACACGTTATGGTCTGGGTGCCCGAATTCTGCACCCTGATGGCCCAACGTTGCGAGCAGCCCTTGCTGATCGCAGGCGCAAGGCTGACAGTCCAGTATCTGGAAGCCTTGCGCGACCTGCTGGAAGACTTGACAGGCGAAGCCCGCTGGACCCCCTCCGAGGAAGAAAAGATCGAGCCTTACAGCCTGTCCGAACTGGCCGAGGACATCGCCTATGTGCCGGGTGTTTCCGAGAGCTGGTGAGGCATGAACCAGACCGATAGCACCCGAATTCACATCGACGGGGCCGCATGCGTGCGGTCCCGATTGCTTTTGGCCAGTTGTGATGCCTGCCAGCGGATTTGCCCTGTCGATGCGATTGATCTGGGCGGCAGGCACCCCGTGGTTGATGCCCTGTCCTGCACCGATTGCGGCGCCTGCGCGGCAGTCTGTATAGAGGGTGTGTTTGCCCTGCCTACGGCCCTGCCCAAGCCACAGGGGGATACCTTGCTGGTGCAATGCCGGTGCCACCCACAGGCCAAAGACACCCCCGCCACAAACTGCATCCACAGCATCGGCCTGAACGATCTGGCGCGCATGTGGCTGGACGGGGTGCGGCACCTGCTGGTGGCAACTGGTGGCTGCCCAACTTGCGAGGCCGCACCAATGGTCTGGATCGAAACCGCCGTGGCGGATTTCAACCAACTGGCCGAAAGCCGCGCCCTGCCCGGTATTGATCTGTCCATCGCCAGCAAACGCGACCTATCCGATTGGCAACAGGCGCTTGATGCGCCCGATCCGTCCCGCCGCGCCTTCCTGCGCCGCTTTGTTGCGCCGCCCGTTGATGAAACCCCTGATCCCGAGGATGCCCCCTTGCACAAATTCCTGATACAGGGCCACGCCCCCGACCCCGCCAAAACGCTTTATCCCTTCAGCCCGCACATAGACGCCAACCGCTGCACCGGCTGCGATGATTGCGTCAATATCTGCCCGCATGATGCCTTGACTATGATCAAGGCGGAAAACGGAAAATCCCTGTATCATTGCGCCCCAGAGCGTTGCACAGGATGCCAGCTGTGCAGCGACATTTGTGATGTTCAGGCAGTCAGGGTGCAAGGTATGGGACACAGAGGCGCGGATATACTTCTGACCCGGTTCCGCTGCCGCGCCTGTGGCGTTGAAACCCATTCCACCAGCGCACAGGCCCCTGAAAACGGGCTGTGCCGGATTTGCCAACACACCGACCACCACAAAAAACTGTTCGTGGTGCTGGATTGAACCTGCCCGCCCCCATATTGCGGCTGCATCACTGGATCGGCGCCAGCCTGCAGCGGAAACTGGTGATGGCGATCGGCATCCTGCTGGTGCTGGTATCCGCCCTGTTCCTGCTGGTGGTCAGCGCCTTTTACAAGGATAGGCTGGTGACCGAACACGCGCGGGCCTCGATGCAGATCAACCATGTGATGCAGGCCGCCCTGGAAAACGCGATGCTGAAGCGCGACATTCCGGGGCTGGAAGCGATCCTTCAGGATATGGGCAAACAACCGGCCATCGCCCGGGTGATGATCCTGAACCCCGATTTCGAGGTGCGCTTTTCCTCGGACCCGACGCGCCTGAATATGCAACTGGACGAGGACATCATCAAACAGGCGCTGGGCAGCCAGTCACAGCAATCCTTGTTCCTGCAGTCAAAGCAGTTTGGCGAAGTGTTGCGCAGCATCAATCCGGTGAAAAACCAGCAACCCTGTAGCGTCTGTCACGGCCCGCTGGCGGAACACCCCGTCAACGGCTTGCTGGTGGTGGATTACAAGGCGCAAAGCATTCGCCAAGAGGCCACGGCTTCGGCGCTGAAGCTGGGCGCACTGGGCCTGATGGTGATTTCGGCGGTCTGTCTGGGCATCTGGTTTGCGCTGGTGCGGCTGGTGATTGCCCCGCTGGGCGAGGTCGAAAAAGCCACCAAAGCCCTGTCCCAAGGGCTGTTTGACACGCAAGTACCGGTGCGCGGCAATGACGAAATCGCCCGCCTTGCCAGCAGTTTCAACCTGATGTCCGACCAGTTGCGCCAATCCCTGCAACAGTTGCGCCAGTCCGAACATTTCCTGCAGGCGCTGATCGACGCCATCCCCGACGGCATCCGCGTGATCGATCCCGATTTCCGCATCCTCAAGGCCAACGCCGCCTATTGCGCACAGGTGGGTCAACCGATGGATCAGGTGGTCGGCAGCATGTGCTATGCCTCAAGCCACGGGCGCGACACGCAATGCCCTTATACGATGGTGCGCTGCCCCGTGGTGGAACTGTGCCACCAAAACGGCGACCAGATGACAGCGCAGGACAAACATATCGGCACTGATGGCAACGAACTCTATGTCGAGGTGTCCTCGGCCCGTGTCGATATGGTGGTGGATGGCAAAACCGTCGCTTGCGTGGTGGAATCGATCCGCAATCTGGACGAACAGGCCAAAATTTCGCAACAACAGCGCCTGTCGGAAATCGGCCTGCTGGCCGCCGGTGTGGCGCATGAAATCTATAACCCGCTGTCCTCGATCGATCTGGGGCTGACCGCGTTGCAATCTGATCTTGAGGCCAACGAGGCCGCCAAAACACTGGAATATTTCGAAACAATCCGCACGGAAATCCAGAACTGTATCAAAATCACCGACAGTCTGTTGCTGCTCAGCGCCCCGGCGGGCAACGTGCAAAACCTGATTGCGCTGAACGAAGTGGTGCCAGAAACCCTGTCCCTGCTGCGTTACGAGGCCGAACAAACCGGCGTGACCATCACCCATGACATCCCCGATCACAGCCGTATTCTGGGATCGGACAGCGATATTCGCATGTTGGTAATCAATCTGGCGATGAATGCCATCCACGCCATGCCGGACGGGGGCAATCTGCACGTTACGACCCGTCGCGATGACGGCGATATCGTGCTGGACGTCAGCGATCAGGGCGTCGGCATTGCGCCACAGGACCTAGGCAGTATCTTTATGCCGTTCTGGTCGCGTCGCGCCGATGCCAGCACGGGGCGCGGGCTGGGCCTGTCTATTGTGCGCGCCATTCTGGATCGCAATAATGCCAAAATCGAGGTAGAAAGCACATTGGGCAAGGGCAGCACATTCTCTGTCCACTTCGCCGATGCCGATCATGAGGTGCAAGATGGAAACGCATAAACCACACCACCGGATATTGCTGATCGAGGATGACAAAACCCTGAACCGGCTGATGCTGGATCAGGTGCAGCGGCTGGGGTTTGACGCCCGCAGCGCCGCCTCGCGCGAGGAAACGCTGGAGGTGTTGCGCAACTTTTCCCCCGATCTGGCCATTCTGGACATCCGCCTGCCAGACACCGACGGCATGACATTTCTGCCCGAATTGCGCGAATATTGCGCGGTGATGATCCTGACCGCCTATGGCTCGATCGATCAGGCGGTGAATGCGGTCAAGGCGGGGGCGACCGAATTTCTGGTCAAGCCGGTATCGCCGCAAAACCTGGAACTGACACTGGCGCGGTTCTTTGAAACTGTGGCCCTGAAACGCGATCTGGCGTTCTGGCAGGCGCAGGCCCAAAGCGCGACACAGGTTGATCTGGTGGGGGAAAGTGCCGAAATGGCCGAGGTACGGCGGCTGGTGTCGATTTTCGCCGCCGCCGATACGCCGGTGCTGATTTGCGGCGAAAGTGGGGTTGGCAAAGGATCGGTCGCCATATCGCTGCACGCCCAAAGCACCCGCGCAAACGGGCGCTTTATCACGGTGGATTGTGACGACACGCTGAACGAGTCTGATCTGTTCGGACAGGATACCGGCAGCAAGGAACGCAGCGAAGGTTTGATTGCGGCCGCCGACAACGGCACGATTTTTCTGAACGATATCGACAAGTTATCGCCTGCAATGCAATCAAAACTACTGCGCGTTATGGAGACAGGATCCTACCGCCCCCTGGGCGCTACAGCGGCCATGCCGTCAACGGCCCGCTTTGTGGCGGCCACCGGTGTTGATCTTGAGGAAATGGCCCTGATGAGCCATTTCAAAAGCGAATTGTTCTATTTGCTGTCCTCGTTGAAAATTCAGGTTCTACCGCTGCGGGCCCGTAAATCCGACGTGATGCCGCTGGCCGAACATTTCCTGCAAGGGCGCAATTTCCATCGCGGGATCGACAAATCATTTGCCCCCGAAACGGTGGACGCCCTGACCGAATACGACTGGCCCGGAAATGTGCGCGAATTGCGCAATGCGATTGAACGCGGGGTGATCATGTCGGCGGGCGCAGACACAGTTCTGCCCGAACACATCGCCCTGCCCAGCCAATCGTCGGGCCTGCCGTCCAATGCAGGCGAAAACGGCGTTTCCTTGCGATTTGACCATCAGCCCACGCTGGACGAAATCCGCGACACCTATTTGCGCCTGTTGCTGGACAAATTCGCCGGCAATCGCAAACAGGTGGCCGAGGCCTTGGGGGTGAGCGAGCGCAACACCTACCGGATGCTGAAAAAGCTGGACGGGAAATAGAAAACGGCGCCCGGTTTACCGGACGCCGCTAAAGTTTTCAGGCGGATTTATTCCCCGAAACCATAGGTTTCCGCGACATAGTCAATGTCCTTGTCGCCCCGTCCAGACAGGTTGATCAGGATGGATTTGCCCATGTGGTTTTTGGCTTCACGCAGGGCAAAAGCCAGTGCATGCGCCGATTCCAGCGCCGGAATGATGCCCTCGTGACGCGACAGATCATAGAACGCCTGCAGCGCTTCCTTGTCGTCGGCCACGGTGTAATTCACCCGTCCGGTTTTTTGCAAATGCGCGTGCTCTGGCCCGACACCGGGGTAATCCAGACCAGAGGCCAGCGTGTTCACTGGTGCCGGTTCGCCTGCATCATCGACCAGCATTTTGGTGCGGAACCCGTGGATATCGCCATCAACCCCATAGGTCAGCGTGGCGGCGTGATCGCCCAGTTTCGAGGATGTGCCACCCGGCTCGACCCCGAACAGCTCCACCCCTTCATCATCAAAGAAGCCGGAAAACAGCCCCATCGCGTTTGATCCACCACCAACACAAGCGGCCACGACATCGGGTAATTCCCCTGTCATTTCAATGAATTGCTCGCGCGCTTCAATCCCCACAACCTTTTGGAAATCACGCACCATCATCGGGAACGGGTGTGGCCCCACGACCGAGCCAATGCCAAACAGCGCCTTGTCGGCCTGCTCCATGTAGCTGCCGAATGCGCTGTCCACGGCCTCTTTCAGGGTTTTGGCGCCAAAAGTGACGGGCACCACGGTGGCCCCCAGCAGTTTCATGCGCACCACGTTGGGGGCTTCTTTGGCCATATCGACCTCGCCCATGTGGATTTCACATTCCATCCCGAAATAGGCCGCGGCGGTGGCCAGCGCCACGCCGTGTTGCCCCGCACCGGTTTCGGCGATCAGTTTGGTTTTGCCCATGTATTTGGCCAGCAGTCCTTCAGCCATACAATGGTTCAGCTTGTGCGCGCCGGTGTGGTTCAAATCCTCGCGTTTGGCGTAGATTTGCGCGCCACCGGCCATGTCGGACAGGTTTTTCAGATAGGAAATCGGTGTCGGGCGGCCCTGGAAATGTTTGCGGATATACCGCAGATCATTCATGTACTCGGCGGATTTGGACAGCTTGTCATAAGCAGCCGCGATTTCTTCGAAATGGGGCACCAGCGGGGGCGGCAACATGGCGCCGCCATATTCGCCGAAAAATCCTTCGCGGGTCGGGGTGGTTTTTAAATACGGTTTCATGACTATCCCTATTGCAGTTTGTTTCGGCGT
>WGBJ01000288.1 GCA_015494385.1 Marinosulfonomonas sp. | reverse complement strand
GTTGAACGGCGCGTTCTGTCGGTCTGAGCCAGCGCACTCTTGCCAGACGTGGACAGCGCCTTGCGCCGCGCAAGTGCTGCTGCACGGGCCGAATTGCCATTTGCAGAACCATTTGCGGAAGAGGTCTGAACGGCAGGTTTCGCCTCATTCCGAGTTGGCCGAGTTGGCGCCGCCATAGACTGCGCCCGGCCATTTGCAACGGCTGCGGATTTCCCCGAACGGGACAATGCCTGGCGCCGGGCCATTGCGGCACTGCGTGCACTTGTCGCTGAATTATAGCTCTGTTGTATCATGCTCACACCGTTTCATACCGAGAGGGGGACCGGTCCAATAGGGCCGATAGAGGCAGACTTGACGACAAATGAACCGCCAAGTCTGCTTTTGCGAGTTAAGCGCGGCCTTCGTAGACGACGAAACACACACCTTGCGACTGGGTGTAGTTGTCATAGCCGATCAGGCGCACATGGTGCCCCGGATAGGCCCGGTGACAGGCTTCCAGCTCGGCCATCACTGCATTTGGATCCTGCTCGCCAAACATCGGCAGTTTCCACATCGTCCAGTAATGGTCCATGGCGCGGCTGGGATGCTCATGCTCAATCGCTGGTGTCCAGCCCTGGGAAATCAGATAGGTGATCTGGGCATAGACCTCATCGGCGCTGAATTTCGGCAAAAAACCGAAGGTTTCGAGCGTCTGGGCTGTCTGGTAATCACCCATGGTAGCATTGTTGTTCATTGAGGTTTCCTTTCAACGTGTCGACCAAAGTTTCTGTAGCGTTCAGGTGATTAACCGACATCGAGCTTGTCGACCGTATCAAATTCGAACTTGATTTCTTTCCAGGTCTCCATCGCAATCGCCAGTTCTGGGCTGGTCGCGGCGGCCTCGGTGAGAATGTCGCGGGCCTCTTTCTCGAGCTCGCGGCCTTCATTGCGCGCCTTGACACAGGCTTCCAGCGCCACCCGGTTGGCAGCTGCACCCGCGGCATTACCCCATGGGTGACCTTGCGTCCCGCCACCGAACTGCAGCACCGAATCGTCGCCGAAGATGGTGACCAGAGATGGCATGTGCCAAACATGGATCCCGCCTGATGCGACCGCGAAGACGCCCGGCATGGAACCCCAATCCTGATCGAAGAAGACACCGCGGGAGCGATCTTCCGGCACGAAGCTTTCACGCAGCTGATCCACGAAACCAAGCGTCGACGCCCGGTCCCCTTCCAGCTTGCCGACAACCGTCCCGGTATGGAGATGGTCGCCGCCAGACAAGCGCAGACATTTCGCCAAGACGCG
This sequence comes from Marinosulfonomonas sp., assembly GCA_015494385.1. Classification (GTDB taxonomy): domain Bacteria; phylum Pseudomonadota; class Alphaproteobacteria; order Rhodobacterales; family Rhodobacteraceae; genus Profundibacter. The sequence goes on along the minus strand of WGBJ01000288.1, from coordinate 1,575 downwards.
GAAGTGAATGCCATGTTTGGGATGCCGGTCGATCACCGCATGCATGGCACGGTGAACATGCAGCAGCATGCCATTGTCACGGCACCAGTTGGCCAGCCCGGTATTGGCGGTAAAACCACCTGTGAGGAAGTCATGCATGATGATCGGCATGCCAAGCTCTTTGGCGAACTCGGCGCGTTTATACATTTCTTCCGGGGTTGGCGCGGTCACGTTCAGATAGTGCCCCTTGCGCTCACCGGTTTCCTGCTCGGCTTTTTGAATTGCTTCTGCGACAAATTCGAAACGGTCACGCCAACGCATGAAAGGCTGAGAGTTGACGTTCTCATCGTCTTTCGTCAGGTCCAGACCGCCGCGCAGGCATTCATAAACGGCACGGCCATAGTTTTTCGCCGAAAGGCCCAGCTTTGGCTTGATCGTACAACCCAGCAGCGGACGGCCGTATTTGTTCAGACGGTCGCGCTCAACCTGAATACCGGCAGGCGGGCCACCACAGGTTTTGATGTAAGCGATCGGGAAGCGGATGTCTTCCAGACGCAAATGCCGCAGCGCCTTGAAGCCAAACACGTTACCGACCAGCGAGGTCAGAACGTTGACCACCGACCCTTCTTCAAACAGGTCGATCGGATAGGCCACAAAGGCGTAGAAGCTTTCCGGGTCGCCAGGCACGTCTTCGATGCGGTAGGCGCGGCCCTTGTAGTATTCCAGATCGGTCAGCAGCTCCGACCAAACGGTGCTCCAGGTTCCGGTCGAAGATTCCGCAGCCACCGCAGCGGCAACCTCCTCGCGCGGCACTCCCGGCTGTCCTGTCACCTTAAAGCAAGCCAGCAGGTCCGTATCGAGCGGGACGTAGTCTGGCGTCCAGTACATGTCGCGGTATTCCTTAACACCCGCGTCATAACCCTTAGCAGCCATGATTTCTCCAATTCAGTTGTCGGTTAGTCGATGGATTTTGGTTCGTTTTGTTTTATGCGTGTTGGTTGATGCACAGCTCTGTCCAGCAAAGCCGCCGGGCAGAATTATCAAAATATCTGTCAATAAATTATCGCAACAATACTTAACAAAGCATTACGATTAACTATATATTTCAATTCTTTGAAAAGCATTGCTGAATATTTTCTAACGATACTATCAGAATTGGCTTTTGATTATGGACGCATTTACGCACCTTCTAAGCAATAAAATTGCCACGATATGAACTAAATACACATTTCAAATATATCTTTCATTTTCTGCCACGTATCGATTATTTCATGGCACGACAAAACCATACACAAGGCTAGAAACAACCCCGAAAAACAAAAACCAATACGTGCACTGTTCTTTTCATACCTCACCCAACACTGCAGGAAAGGTGTTTTTTATTTTGCCCCTTTGTGATAGGCGATCTTGGAATAAAATGGAATTACAAATTTTTCTGTATTGAAAATATATAAAAACCTATAGCTAATGATTCCCATCAGAATCCGACGGCATTGATCAGCCCCCGTCTCATCCCGCAAGGACGTCAATTATTTTCTTAAAAATCAAACCCTTGATATGAGGTTTGGAGGTTCCTCGAGGCGCGTTTCACCTTTC
>WGBJ01000287.1 GCA_015494385.1 Marinosulfonomonas sp. | reverse complement strand
CCGGCCTTTTCGGCCTCGACCGTGTTATAGCAAACGGCGGCAACCCAGGCGTCCATGCCAACCCATGCGGGCGGGTTGTCGCTGTCCACGAACTTGGGGTCCAGCTTGTCCACGCCAGCGGGGGCATAGGGTTCCAGCATCCCTTCGGATTTCAGCAGCAGCAGCGATGTGCCGGCAAGGCCCCAGACCACGTCGGCCTGCGGATTGTCCTTTTCCGCCAGCAGTTTGGCGGTGATGATGCCGGTCGAATCGCGCACCCAGTTGATGGTGATATCGGGATAGGCCTTGTTGAAGGTTTCGGCGTAGCGCGGCAGATCCTCGGCTTCGACCGCTGTATAAACGGTCAGTTCTTCGGCCAGTGCGGCACTGGCTGTGCCCAGTGCCAGAATGGCAGTGGTGGCCAGCATTTTAATAGACTTTTTCATGATTTCTCCCAGAGTTGGTTCAAGACTGTTGGTTCAGGTCCAAGTTTTTATCATTGCGCGAAGGGAATGATAACGAAGTCTTTAAACCGTAAAAATGATACGGTTTTGCGACACTTCGCCTTAATAAATCCCCCCGTCATCTCTGACTATAGCTTGGATTGCCGTTGCGGCAATCCCCTTGGGGGCAATTTTTACCATCCAGTCTATTCTGCTTGCAGGATGAAACCACGGCCAGCCACAACAGATGTGCGGCTGACCGGTTTTTTGTAGATGCCGGTTAAGGCTTTTCGCCGCGTGCCAGACGGGCGTTGATGTCGTCGATCACGGCCGGCAGGTCGACCAGTGAATCGATCACATAATGTGCGCCGGACTGTTCCAGAATCTTGCGTGTGTGATCCATGCGACGCTGGATTTCGGCCTCGGACAATGTGGCCTCTTCGTCCAGCGAATTGATGTTCATATAGTTGGAATAGCGCACCAGACCAACACCCCAGCACCCCGCGTTCAGGGCTTCGCCGACGCCGGAAACCGTATCATCGCATTTCACAACCGATTTGATTTCCGAGATGTTCATCAGGTCCAGATTTTTCTACACCATATGCGGGGCAGGGCGGGCGCCGTTGATCACCTCGTCACCCGCGACGGTGGCATCGGGGGTAAAGCCCTGTTTGATGCAATCCTCAAGCAGCACATCCACCATCGAACGCACGAAACCGGTTGAGGCGCCGATCTTCAGACCCTGCTTTTGCAGATCCACCAGCACGTCCTTAACCCCGGGCAGGATGGTGGTGTATTTGCGCAGGCAATCCAGTTGTGCCGGCACGAAATCCTTGAACATCGCATCGACATCGGACTGGTCGGGATACTTGCCTTTGATCGACTTCCAACGCTCGGCGATCACCGGATCTTCGGTCAGCATTTTGATGTGCAGATCCTTGCGCAGACCCATCGGGCCGCGGGCCTCTTCCATTGAGATTTCGACGCCCTGGTTTTTGAACACCTCGACGAACACCACCGCAGGGGCGATGACATAGGCGTCGGCGATGGTGCCGCTCCAGTCCAGCACCAGCGCCTGAACCTTGCCGCGATAGGTGCGGGAATATGTGTAGTTTCCGAATTGGCTCATTTTTCATGTTTCCTTTAGATTAAGTCAGTGAAAATCTAAGCGGCCAGTCTGGCGCGCTCGATCAGGGCTTGTTCAGGCGGGGCCGCATCCGGCACGCCCATTTCGTTCAAGGTTTCCTTGGCGGCTTGCACCACTTGCCGCATTACATCGGTGTCCATCTGGCCGATGCAGCCGATGCGAAAACTGTCAACCACGGTCAGTTTGCCGGGGTAGATGATGAAGCCTTTGGTTTTCATGGACTCGTAGAACGCATTGAAATCAAACGACTTATGCACCGGATTGAAAAAGGTGACGATGATGGGTGACAGCCATCGGTCCTTGAGCAGGGTTTCAAATCCAAGGCCACGCATCCCCTCAACCAGCACATCGCGGTTGTCAGCATACCGCGTGCCGCGCCCCGCAACACCGCCTTCGGCTTTGTGCGCTTTCAGAGCCTGCAGAAAGGCCACAACCACATGGGTCGGCGGCGTAAATCGCCACTGGCCGGTTTTGTTCATATACGTCCATTGCGCGTGCAGATCGAGGCTGAGGGAATGGCTGCGCCCCTTGGCGGCCTGCAATTCATCCTTTCGGGCGATGACAAAGCCAAAGCCGGGAACGCCCTCGATACATTTGTTGGCCGAGGACACCATTGCATCAAAGCGGATTTCGCCAACTTCCAGCGGGATTGCACCAAAGGCGCTCATGGAATCGATCAGCAGTTTGCGCCCCTCGGCGTAGACGGCTTGCGAGATTTCCGCGACGGGGTTCAGGATGCCGGAACTGGTTTCGCAATGCACCACGACCACATGGGTGATGGCGGGATCAGCGCGCAGGGCGGCGGTTACCTCGTCTCCGCGCGGGGGCATATAATCGCCCTTGTCGATCACCACATGATCGCGGTTCAGATAGTCCAGCGTCTGCGCGATCCGTTTGCCATAGGCGCCGTTGGACAGCACCAGAACCTTGCCATCGCGCGGGGTGAAACTGGCCAGCATCGCCTCGACCGAAAAGGTGCCGCTGCCTTGCATCGGCACGCAATCAAATTCACCTTTGGTATCATAAACCATGTCCAGCAGCATCTTGCGCATTTGGGCTGTGACAGCGCGAAAATCGCCATCCCAACTGCCCCAGTCGCGCAGCATGGCCTGTTTCACCGCATAGGATGTGGTCAGCGGACCGGGGGTTAGCAGGTAGGGTTCGCCCAGATGTGGGGGGGTGATTTTGAATGCTGTATCGGACATGGCGTGTGCCTCTGCTCGGGTGTCGAATATGGTATCAATAGCCCCTTGCCTGTCCGATTGAAAAATCGTTAATTTAGATCAACCTAACGATTTTACTAATGAGACTTGAGAATGCGTTATGTCCAGCTTCGTGCCTTTCACAATGTTGCCCTGCACGGCGGCTTTTCCAGTGCGGCCAAGGCGTTGTATCTGACCCAGCCGGCGATCTCCGATCAGGTGCGCAAGCTGGAAGAGGAATACGATACCCTGTTGTTCAACCGTGAAAAGCGGCGGGTGACATTGACAGAGCAGGGGGAACATTTGCTGGAGATCACCAAGCGGTTGTTTGAAAACGAAAATCAGGCGCGGGAATTGTTGCAGGAAAATCGCGCCTTCAGTTCCGGCACCCTGCGGCTGCATGTGGATTCGGCCAGCCATGTTCTGGCTGTGCTGGCGCGGTTCCGGCAGAAATTTCCGCAGGTGCGGGTGGAAATCCGCACCGGCAATTCCGCCGATGTGATCCAGGCCCTGCATGATTACCGCGCCGATATCGGCGTGCTGGGAACCGTGCCCGATACGGCGGCGATTGATGTTGTGCGGCTGGGGTCAAGCCCGATCATTGCCTTTACCGCCCGCACGAATCCCCTGTCCGCGCATCATTCGCTATCCCTAAAACAACTGTCGGCAATGCCGCTGGTGCTGCGTGAAAAGGGATCAAAGACCCGTCAGAAACTGGAACGGGCCGCCGAGGCGCAAGGCATTCCCCTGACCGCCGCAATCGAGGCCGAAGGGCGCGAGGCGGTGCAGGAAATCGTCGCTTCGGGCGTCGGCATTGGTTTTGTGTCGCAAAAAGAACTGGCCGAGGACGTGCGCCTTGCCCCGATCACAATCAGCGGCACCCCGATCCTGATGGAAGAAGCCGTCGTTAATCTGGCCGAACGACGCGGCGGGCGCCTGATCCGGGCGTTTGTCGGGATGCTTTAGGTCACATACCAATAAAAGGGATTCCCTTTGTGGGCGATTGTGGTTGTTTCATCCGGTCCAAGGCGAAAACCCGGTCAAGATAGGGTAAATTTACCGATAATGCCCGGTATTGCGGGGCAGGAGCGATGATTTCTCTTGAAAAACCGGTGCAACCGTCCCATCTAGGGGGCGCCCGCACAATGGCGGGTGTATGTTTTAAGGAGAGACCATGGCTAAGGAAGAACTGCTCGAATTTCCCGGCGTCGTAAAGGAACTCCTGCCGAACGCGACATTTCGGGTCGAGCTGGAAAACGGCCATGAAATTATCGCGCACACGGCAGGTAAAATGCGCAAGAACCGTATTCGCGTTCTGGCAGGTGACAAGGTGCAGGTCGAAATGACCCCCTATGACCTGACCAAGGGCCGTATCAACTATCGCTTCAAGTAGCGTTATGAACGTCCGGCTGGTTCTGGGCTCTGGCAGCCCACGGCGGGCCGAGCTGTTGGCGCAAATCGGGGTGGTGGCGGATGATGTCCGCCCGCCCGACATTGACGAAACCCCGCAACCCCGCGAATTACCCCGCCCGTACTGCGCCCGCATGGCGCGGGAAAAGGTGCTGGCCGTTACCGCCACGCCCGATGAAATCGTGCTGTGCGCCGATACCACGGTGGCGCTGGGCCGACGGATATTGGGCAAACCTGCGGATGCGGGGCAGGCGGCGGAATTTCTGCTGGCAATGGCCGGACGGCGGCACAAGGTGATCACAGCGGTGGCGGTGAAACGCGGCGACAAACTGTGGGAACGCGATGTTGTCACCACGGTTCAGATGAAACGCCTGTCTAATGAGGAACTGAACGCCTATCTGGCAAGTGATGACTGGCGCGGCAAGGCGGGTGGCTATGCCATTCAGGGACCGGCGGGTGCGTTTATCCCGTGGATCAGCGGATCCTTTTCTGCTGTGATGGGCTTGCCGGTGGCCGAAACCGCACAATTGTTACAAACGGCGGGCTATCCGCTGTTGAAAGGCTGGTCATGAAGGGCACTCTGGTTGCGCTGGATCATTATAACGGCCGCCCTGCGGCGGCGCTGATGGTTGATGGAAAACTACAGGATTTATTGCTGTCCCCGCCCGATGGCGCGGCCCCGACCCCCGGTGCGATTTATCGCGCTGTGGTGGATCGCCCGCTAAAGGGGCAGGGGGGCATGATGCTGCGCCTGCCCGATGGCCAGACTGCGTTCCTGCGCCAAGGCAAGGGGTTGCGCCCCGGCCAGACCATGCTGGTGCAGGTCACCGGTTATGCCGAGGGCGGCAAGGCGGTGCCGGTTACCCATAAGGTGCTGTTCAAAAGCCGCTATGCGATTGTCACACCGGATGCGCCGGGGTTGAATATTTCCCGCTCGATCCGGGACGAGGACGAGCGCGACCGCCTGCTGGAAATTGCCCATATCGCGATGGATGGCTCGGATTTCGGGCTGATCCTGCGGTCGGGCTGTGACGGGGTGGATGGCGACGAGATCGAGGAAGATGTCCTGGCCATGCGCGATGCTGCCGAAGCCGTGATGGGCGCTGATGGCACTGATCCCGAACTGCTGATGGACGGGCTGGACCCGCATCATCTGGGCTGGCGCGAGTGGGGGGAGCCGGACCAGTTGGCCAACCATGACGGATCCTTCGAGGATCACGGTGTGCTGGATGCCATCGACGCGCTGCAAGGGGCCGAAGTGCGGCTGGGCAGCGTGACACTCTATATCGAACCGACCCGCGCCCTGGTGGCTGTGGATGTGAACACCGGCGGCGATACCTCGCCTGCGGCAGGATTAAAGGCCAATCTGGCCTGCGCCCGTGAATTGCCCCGCCAGTTGCGCTTGCGTGGGTTGGGCGGTCAGATCACGCTGGATCTGGCCCCGCTGGCCAAAAAGGATCGCAAACAGTTCGAAAACGCCCTGCGCAGTGCCTTTCGGGCCGACAGTATCGAAACGGCACTGGTGGGCTGGACCCCGCTGGGCCATTATGAGCTGCAAAGAAAACGCGAACGCCTGCCTATTGCTTTGGGCTGAGGTCCAGCATTTCAGCCAGTTTCTTGTATACCGCACCCGCCACGATATCCGCACCGGTCGGGGAAAAATGCACTTTATCGGACAGGAATATGTTCTGTCCGTTGCTGAATACACATTCCCCCTTTCGATAGGTGTCACAGAACAGATTTTCCATTGAAAGTGTCTGGACACCGGCGATGTCGGCGGCTTTTTTCAGAAGGGGGCGGGTGCGTTGGGTTCTCTTGTGGAATTCCTGAATCGTGATCCCCAGTTTTGGCACTTGATTGTCGTGCAACAAGACCCTGCCCGCAGCGTCCACAACCTCGTATCTTGCGCTTGGATGGGTGAAAAGCAATAAGACGGGCACGCCAAGCTGCTCCACGCTTTGTTTGAAAACATCAGTAAACTCAGTTTTCTGCGATGCCCCGACAGGTTCCAGTGACGCGGCGGATTCCAGATATGCCGGCCAGTTGGCGACAATAACAACAGCGTCAAAACCGGCCTTCTGAATAAAGGCATGGGATCGATCGACAAAATCTATGCAAGGGTCCTGACCCTCTACGCCGGCACGATGAAGCCCCTTAACCGGCATGCACGAACCATATGTGAGTTGGTGCACTTCAACGCTGTCATCCTGAACAATACGGGCGATGCTGGGAGTTAACGATGCAGCAATGGAATCCCCCCAGATAGCAATCTTTAACGGCTCTCCTTTGTTGAAAATGCACCGCTCGTTTGGCCAGTCCGGCTGACCGTTGCGGCGTTGGTAAAGGCAGCTTTTGTCCCATTCATTGGTTGTGTAAAACGATGCTACATTGGCGGGTAAACGGCTTGGAATTCCGTTGCTTTTGTCCCCGTAGACTCCAAACGCCAAAAACAGGGCCATGCCGATACCCGAGGCCAGAAACACGCTTTTTCTGCTTTTCAGGGGGCCGGTTTTTGTGCGGCGGAAAGGTTGTTCGATAAATCTCCACGACAGGTAGGCAAGCCCGATGGACAGCAAGGCCAGTACCAGCATCAACAGCTGTGGTGGCGGGGTGATGTTATAGACGCGGGCAAAGGCAAATATTGGCTGGTGCCACAAATATGCGCTGTAACTGATCAATCCGATACCAACAAGAAATGGAACAGATAGCAAACGACCGGTCATTGTATTTTTGTCTGCAAAAACAAGGATAAACGCCGTGCCCAAGACCGGAACCAGCGTATAGAACGAAGGAAAGGGGGTTGCATCGTTATAGGCGAAAATTGAAAAGACAATCATCAGCAACCCGAGGGCCGCAATACCGTCTTTGGGGGCAGGGGGGCGTTTCACCATGATGCAGGCCGCGATCGAACCAACCATCAATTCCCAGATGCGTGAGCCCGTGAAAAAGAAGTTCTTTTCCGGATCAACCCCGCTTGCCCATTGTGAAAACAGCAAACTGGCCACCGCCAGTATGGAAATCCAGAATGTTCCCGGGCGCGCGCCCCTTTTCCACAGCAATAGCAAAAGCAGCGGGAACAACAGATAGAACTGCTCTTCCACGGCCAGGCTCCAGGTGTGGATCAGCGGCTTTTCATCGGCAGCGGCGGCGAAATAGCCGCTGTCGCGCCAGAAATAGATATTGGACAGGAACAGAAATGTTGCCAGAACGCTTTCGGCAAATTTCTCCATCTGCACAGGTGTCATCCAGATCCAGGCGAATGGAATGCAGGACGCAACCACCGTGAACAGTGCCGGTAAAATGCGCCGCGCCCGCCGTTCGTAAAACCGCAGGATCGAAAACCGGCCCTGTTTCAGGTCATTCAGGATGATTGTGGTGATCAGAAAACCGCTGATCACAAAAAACACATCAACCCCGACATAGCCCCCCTGAAACACCGAAAATCCGGCATGATACAGAATAACCGGCAAAACCGCGATTGCCCGCAGGCCGTCAATTTCCCGTCTGTAGTTCATAGTGGAAAAACGCCGTTGGTTAACGGGGGGTGGGGCCGCATTGCTATGTTCTGTCCTGTATTCACGCTCGCCTCTCCCTCGTTTTTATATGCTTTCTTTTCCAGCTTGGATATTTTTCCGGAACATGCAAGAAAGCGTTATGTCATGTCCTATATGCGATAAGAAAACGGATATCAAATATCGTCCCTTCTGCTCGAAACATTGTGCAGATGTCGATTTGGGGCGCTGGTTTAATGGCTCCTACGCGGTTCCGGCGGATACGCCCGAAGACATGGATGAAGCTGCAGCAGAGCTGGAAAAAGAACAACTTGGCCCGCATTGATATTTTTCTTGAAAAGCCTCTGGACACCCGCCGATACCACGTCTAGAACACCGCGACCCGAACGTGAAATTCGTTCACCCGTGCCCGGGTAGCTCAGGGGTAGAGCAGTGGACTGAAAATCCTCGTGTCGGTGGTTCAAATCCGCCCCCGGGCACCATTTAATCAAACGCCGGTTTCAATACCTTATGCTGCAAAGCCGGACAGTTGCAGTTCCAGCAGGCGTTCGCCATCTTTGGCCAGGATCTCGGGTTTGCGCGTGACCAGCATCCGCAAGAC
>WGBJ01000286.1 GCA_015494385.1 Marinosulfonomonas sp. | reverse complement strand
GGCAGGATTGCATCCAACAGCGCGGCTTTGGGGGTGTTGTTTTGGGGCATATCCGAATCTCCTAACTGGACAGAATGTTTATTGCTTGCTATAGGGCCAGTTCCTGCAACTTTTGCAACTTTAACCTAGAAAGGTGGTGACAACCACATGCAGGTCAGTGTTCGTGATAACAATGTCGATCAGGCGCTTCGTGCCCTGAAGAAGAAGCTGCAACGCGAAGGTGTCTTTCGTGAAATGAAGCTTCGTCAGGCTTACGAAAAACCGTCCGAGAAGAAAGCACGCCAGAAAGCGGAAGCAATCCGTCGTGCGCGCAAGCTCGCTCGTAAAAAAGCACAACGCGAAGGTATGCTGTAAGCAAACCCTTTTCGGAAGTGACATACGAATATGGTGGCTTCGGCCGCCGCAATATGACCCCCGTGGCCCAGCCCCGGGGGTTTGTTGTTTTTGGCTTTCCCGCGCCATCGCCCCGCGATAGGCTGGTAGAAACAGATAAAAAGAAAGGTCCCCCCATGACTGTCCACATTGGTGCCAAACCAGAAGACATTGCCGAAACCGTTTTGATGCCCGGCGATCCCTATCGCGCGAAATGGGCTGCCGAGACCTTTTTGAAGGACGCCAAATGCGTCAACGAAGTGCGCGGTATGCTGGGCTTTACCGGCACATGGAACGGCAACCGCGTGACCATTCAGGGGTCGGGCATGGGCATGCCGTCGCTGTCGATCTATGCCAACGAACTGATGACCGAATATAACGCGCAAACCCTGATCCGTATCGGGTCTTGCGGGGCGATGCAGGAAGACGTCAAAGTGCGCGATGTGATCATCGCCATGACAGCCTCGTCCATATCCACGCCGTCGCGCGGGATATTCAAGGAAATCAACTTTGCCCCCTTTGCCGATTACGGCCTGCTGGAAGCCGCCGTTGCCGCATCCCGCAAACGTGATGTTGGCACCCATGTGGGCGGCATCTATTCCTCGGACGTGTTCTATGACGAACGTCCCGATCTGACCGAACAGATGACGCGCCACGGTATCCTTGGGGTCGAGATGGAAGCGGCCGAGCTTTACAATCTTGCCGCCCGCCACAAGCGCCGCGCACTGGCGGTGCTGACGGTTTCCGATCACCTGATCACCCACGAGGCCCTGCCTTCGGATCAGCGGGAAAAAACCTTTGGCGACATGGTGGAAATCGCGCTGGAAGCGGCATTTACTTAGGCTACCTGCGCCGCAGCACATAAACCCCGCCGCTGCCCTCGCTGGTCAAATTCGAGATTGGCACGAACTCCAGAAACCCGACCTGCGTCTTGTCCTGATAGGGCGCAGGCACAACATACCAATGCAGTTGTGTATCCAGTTTGTGCCGCAAGGCCTTTAGCGCAATTTCGCGGAAAAACAGATCTTCTTTGCCGATCCTAAGCCGGTGTTCTGCCATGCCGGTAAACACCACCGGCACCCCGCGATAGGTTTCATCCACCCGATCTTTGCTAAAGTGCAGCAACTTTAGCTTGCCCCGCGCCGGATAGCGCATCTTGCGTTCAGGCAGCAGCGCCATCAGACGCGGATTATCCCCGGCCAGATCGGTATTTCCTGCGGAATAGGTTTTGCTCTGCACATCCCTTAGCAACAGGGTGCGATTGAATTTGGCAGGGTATTCCTGAACCGTAACCCCCAAATCATAATCTGAATCCAGCGTGATCGCATCGAAAGATAGATAGAACAAAACCCAACCGCCCTTGATCCACATATAGGCGCGGTATTTGTCTATACCTTCCTCGAAATTGGGTTCGTCATAAACCACGATATCGGCATCCGCATAGGCCTGCCCATAGATTTTGTGAAAGGAATCCACCGTCAGAGTGCGGGTTTTACTGCCATTCACCACCTGTTCGAACCGCTCCAGTTTCGGGCGCTGCCTAGCCAGGTTATACAGCCCCTTGGACGTTGCGATATAATAGGTAAACGGCAGCAGATGCGTGGTTTCACTGTTCTTTAGCGAAAACACCTTGTTGCCCAGCGCGTCGATCTTGCTAACCTTGCGGCTGTTCAGAACAAAGAAATTACCAGCGGGGCTGTAGGTGATATTGGCAGGCGACCAGTAATCATTCACCCGCACCAGCGTGTAATGCGCGGACGACGGGTTGTCTTTAAGTAACGGATAATCGCTTGCCGCGAACGCTGGCATGCCCACCCATAGCGCGGTAATTGCGCCGGCAATCATTGACCTAAACATATGGTATCCTAACACAGCCGCGTTGCCCGCACAGTAGGTTATTCCTTACCCTTGCAACAGCATCCGGCATATCCGCACCACTACCCCATCCCCCTGCAACGGCTGTGGCAACAACAAGGACAGTGACCGATCCAAAGCCACCCGTTTGCCGAATGGCTCGACCAGACTACCCGCCTGCAAATGCGCCGCCACCAGCGCCTTATGGCCGATCAAAACCCCCGCGCCCTGCACCGCCTCGGCAACCGCCAGCGAGTATAGCGAATATGTCGCCCCCTGCCCCGCAGCCCCCGATTGGCCCAGCCAAATATCCCAATCCTGCGCCCAGGTGCTGTCGCCGATCAACGGCACATTGGCCAGATCATCAGGCGCACGCAAACCCGCCGCCAGCTCCGGCGCACAGACGGGGAATATTTCGTCCACCTCGATCGGCATCACCAAGGGACCGGCCGCCGCATCGCTATAGAAAACGCCGACATCAAAGGTATCGCGCAGCAGGTTCGGCGGGGTCTCCATCGCGGTGATCGAAACCGTCACATCCGGCAGCGCCCGCCGGATCATCGGCAAGCGTGGCGATAGCCACAGTTGCGCAATACTGGGCAGGGTGGCGATATGCACCACCCTGCCTCCCGCCGCCGTGCGCAACCCCTGCACCGCGCGCCCCAGACCGTCAAACGCCGCCGTGAAATCCGCCGCCACCCGCGCGCCTAGCGGAGATAACCGCACCCCCTGCGCCTGACGTTCGAACAATTCGGCACCGATCCAGTCTTCCAACCCCTTGATCTGCTGCGTCACCGCCCCCGCCGTCACGCCCAACTCCTCGGCCGCCCTTGCGAAACCACCCAGCCGCGCCGCCGCCTCGAACGCTCGAAGTGCCGTTAGTGGCGGGCCTTTGGGGCGGGGTGGGGAAACGGACATGAGGTTAGCCTTAGTTTTTCTACCCCTAGGATACACGAAAACTCATTTGCGCCAAGGCCGCATTGCCGGTTAGCTGCAAGGCAACCAGATAAGGAACCACATCATGCCCCACCTGACCCCGCGCCACTGGGTGCCCGCCAGCACTGAAGCCTACATTCAGGACATCGCCAGCCGCACCGCCCGCGCCGACAGCCAGACCACGGCGTCAGAGCTGGACCGCCTGATCGCCAAAAACCGCCAGATACACGAACGCGACTGCTTTAACCTGAACCCCGCCACCAACGTGATGAACCCGCGTGCCGAGGCAGCGCTTGCTTCGGGCCTTGGCACCCGTCCTTCGCTTGGCTACCCCGGTGACAAATACGAAATGGGGCTGGAAGCAATGGAGCAGATCGAGGTGATCGCCGCCGAGCTATCCGCCGAAATCTTCAAGGCCGACTATGCCGAAATCCGCGTGCCGTCCGGTGCCATCGCCAACCTTTATGCCTTCATGGCACTGACCAAAGCCGGGGATCACATCATCACCCCGCCCGCCAGTATCGGCGGACACGTCACCCACCACGCTGACGGTTGCGCGGGGCTATACGGGCTGACCAGCCACATGGCGCCGGTCAATGCCGATGGCTATACCATTGATCTGGAGGGCTTGCGCGCCTTGGCATTGCAGGTGAAACCGCGCCTGATCACCATCGGCGGATCCCTCAACCTGTTCCCGCATCCCGTGGCCGAAATCCGCGCCATTGCCGATGAGGTCGGCGCCCATGTCCTGTTTGACGCCGCCCACCAATGCGGCATCATCGCCGGTGGCACATGGGACAACCCGCTGTCGCAAGGCGCGCACCTGATGACGATGAGCACCTACAAAAGCCTTGGCGGCCCACCCTCGGGCCTGATCGTCAGCAATGACGCGGATATTGCCGAGCGTCTGGACAAAATCGCCTTCCCCGGCATGACCGCCAATTTCGACGCCGCCAAATCCGCCGCCCTGGCCCTGACCATGCTGGACTGGCGCGACTATGGCGCAGATTACGCCGCCAAAATGGTCTCGACCGCCCGCGCCCTGGCGATTGCCCTCGCAGACGAAGGCCTGCCCGTTTTCGCGGCCGATCAGGGCTTCACCCAATCGCACCAGTTCGCCATCCTTGCGGCAGATTTCGGTGGTGGTCAAACGGCCTCAAAAACCCTGCGCCGTGCCGGTTTTCTGGCCTGTGGCATCGGCCTGCCTGCTGATCCGGTTGACGACGACATGAACGGTTTGCGCATCGGCACACCGGAGCTGGTCCGCTGGGGTTTCACCGAGGACGACGCCCCCCGCATGGCCAGCCTGATCACCAATGCCCTGCGCCGCAATGATCCCGAAGCACTGGCAAGCGATGTCGCCGAATGGCGCAGCAGCTTCAACCGGCTGCATTACATCCGCAATTAGCCTCATCTTTGTTCCGGAAATATCCCCGCCGGAGGCATAAAATCTCTTATACTCCATGCCCGCCGCAATAGCCGTTGCGCGCGGGTGGGCACCATGTGTCCAGCGCCTCGTCAGCGGGTTGAAACACCTCGATCAACAGCGGATAACACGCCGCCGCATCCGAGGAATGTTCCGCCGAACAATCCCCGCCCGGACAGGCGGACAATGCGCCCAGCAGATCAATCTCGGCGAAAAACTCCAGATAATCCCCTGCCCGCACCGGACTGGCCTTCATGAAATACTGCCCCGTGTCGCGGGTGAAACCGGTGCACATGAACACGTTCAGAACGTCATGCACATGCGCCTCGACCTGATCCAGCGGCAGGCCCGTTTCGGCAGCCAATGCGCGGGTCAGGTTGGAATGGCAGCAATGGTGGTATTCAGTGCCACTTAACAGGTTGTGGGTATAGGGATCACATCGCGTGCCGATCACATCATGGACCGAGCCGCCAAATTCGTCGATCCCGTACCAGCCCAGCGTATCGGTCACAATCGTTGCTATCGGGCGCAGATGCGGAAAATTGCTCCACATCCGTTCGCCCGTGGTCAGATGGGTGCCGTGCAGGGCGCGGGTTTTACCGGAATAGAACCGCTCGGACAGATCCTTTGCGTTCCACAGGTTCAGATCCCCGACCTGCGGGCCATCCACACAGGAAATCCGGAAAAAACTGCCCGCCGGAACATGGAAACAGTCCGCCTCGCGCGGCGGCACCTGAACCTCGGAAACCTTGACAGCCCCAAGCCGCGCCGCCTGATACAATTCCAAATCAGGCACCGGCAGCCCCTCTGCCGGGTAACAGATCACTGGCTTGACCGCGCGGCGTTTGTCGGCGTCATTCGGAATATCCAAAACGGCCCTCCAATCGCTCATCAAGCCTGACGGCTTTTTTCGCTCCCGCGAGGAGCGCCCGCCAGGGAGCGACGAGCAACAGTTAAACCGTCCGTTCGACCATCAGTTTCTTGATCTCGGCAATCGCCTTGGCGGGGTTCAACCCTTTAGGACAGGTGTTGGTGCAGTTCATAATCGTATGGCAACGATACAGTTTGAACGGGTCATCCAATTCGTCCAGACGTTCGCCTGTGGCCTCGTCACGGCTGTCGATGATCCAGCGATAGGCATGCAACAGCGCCGCCGGGCCAAGGTAGCGGTCTGAATTCCACCAGTAGGACGGGCAGGACGTTGAACAGGATGCGCACATAACACATTCATACAACCCGTCCAGTTTCTTGCGATCCTCGATCGACTGGCGCCATTCCTTTTCGGGCGGATTTGTATAGGTTTCCAGCCACGGCATAATGGCAGCATGCTGGGCATAGAAATTGGTCAGATCGGGCACCAGATCCTTGACCACCGGCATATGCGGCAGCGGATAGATTTTCACATCGCCCTTGATTTCATCCATGCCGTAAATACAGGCCAGCGTGTTGATCCCGTCGATGTTCATCGCGCAGGACCCGCAGATGCCTTC
>WGBJ01000285.1 GCA_015494385.1 Marinosulfonomonas sp. | reverse complement strand
GTTCCGCAGAGCGGGCGCGCAGCAGCTTTTCCTGATCCTTGATCGCGGTGATGTCGGTGTAAACCGTGACCCAGCCGCCCTGGGGTAGGGGGTTGCCCTCGATCGAAATGGTGCAGCCGTTGGCGCGGGTGCGCTCCATGTAATGGGCCTCGAATGCGCGGGCCTGTTCCACTCGCGAGGTGACGAATTCGTCAATTTCCCCCACTTCGCCATATTCGCCACGCTCTGCCAGAAACCGGATGGTATCGGAGAAATGCGCGCCGGGTGTGCACAGGTTTTCCGGCAGATCGAACATTTCCTTGAAGGGGCGGTTCACCCGCACGCAGCGCAGATCGCTGTCATAGATCGACAGCGCTTGCTGGATCAGGTTCAGACCGGCGCGGGTCAGGTTTTCGGTGGTGGCCTTGGATGACGCCATATCACATGGTCCTTTCTTTCGTATCGCTAGCACCAGAGTCGCGCTTGGGAAAGGGGTGTTACAATTCGTTAGATTTGCGCAAAAGTCAGGAAAAATTTGACCCGCAGGAAAAAACAGTCACGCTGGGGTAAATAGAGAATCGCCCGTAGAACGGGTGGCTGCCGGAAAACCGGCAGATGGGGAGGAAGAAACTTGGCACAATCAGACGCGGTTCTGGACTCGATTCCGGCCCTGCTTGCACGCAATGCGGTGACGTTTGGCGACAAGGCGGCGTATCGTGAAAAAGAATATGGTATCTGGCAAAGCTGGAACTGGAAAGAAGCGGCGGCCGAAATAGAGGCGCTGGCGCTTGGCTTTTTGAACCTTGGAATTCACGAAGGTGATTTTGTGGCCATCATCGGCCGAAATCGCCCGTATTTCTATTGGGCAATGGTTGCGGCGCAATCGGTCGGGGCGATCCCTGTGCCGCTGTATCAGGATGCCAATGCCGAAGAGATGGCCTATGTTCTGGGCCATTGCGGCGCACGGTTCATCGTGGTCGAGGATCAGGAACAGGTTGATAAGGTGATCGAGGTGCAGGACCAATTGCACCAGTTCGAGCACATGATCTATATCGACCCGCGCGGGTTGCGCAAATATGATCACCGCCGTTTGCACCAGTTTTCCCATATTCAGGATCAGGGCCGCGCTGCCCGCGAAGAATTCATGCCGGAATTGCAGGCCCGCACTGCACGGCTGAACATGGATAGCACCTGTGTGATGCTGTACACATCCGGCACGACCGGCAAGCCAAAGGGCGTTGTGCTGTCGAACCGCAATGTGATTGTGACTTCGAAAAATTCCTGTGAATTCGACAATCTGACCGAAAACGAAGAGGTTCTGGCCTATTTGCCGATGGCATGGGTCGGGGATTTCATTTTCTCGATCGGACAAGCCTACTGGACGGGGTTCTGTGTGAACTGCCCTGAATCAGCAGATACGATGATGACGGATTTGCGCGAAATCGGGCCGACCTATTATTTCGCGCCACCACGGTTCTTTGAAGGGCAGTTGACCAGCGTTATGATCCGGATGGAGGACGCAGGCCGGTTCAAGAAATGGCTGTTCCGTAAATACATGGATGTGGCCCGCAAGGTGGGTCCGGCCATTCTGGATGGCAAGGACGTCAGCTTTGGCGACCGGCTCAGCTATTTTCTGGGGAATATATTTATCTATGGCCCGCTGAAAAATACACTGGGCCTAAGCCGCGTGCGCATCGGTTATACCGCCGGTGAAGCGATCGGGCCGGAGCTGTTCGAATTCTACCGCTCTTTGGGGATCAACCTGAAACAGTTGTATGGCCAGACCGAAGCGACGGTGTTCATCACCCAGCAGCCGGATGGCGAAGTGCGGGCCGACACAGTGGGCGTGCCATCTCCCGATGTGGAAATCAAAATCGAGGACAACGGCGAGATTTACTACCGCTCGCCCGGGGTATTCGAGGAATACTACAAAAACCCCGAAAGCACCGCCGACACCAAGGACGCCGAAGGCTGGGTTGCCACGGGGGATGCCGGTTTCATCGAGAAAAGCAGCGGGCATTTGCGCATTATCGACCGGGCCAAGGACGTTGGCAAAATGGCCGATGGCGGCATGTTCGCGCCCAAGTTTGTTGAAAACAAGCTCAAGTTCTACCCCGACATTCTGGAATCCGTGGTGTTTGGTGCAGATCGCGAATATTGCGTGGCCTTTATCAACATCGACCTGACGGCGGTGGGCAACTGGGCGGAACGCAATAACGTCGCCTATGCCTCCTATCAGGAGCTGGCGGGCCATCCGGAGGTCTACAACACCATTCAGGCGCATATCGAAGAAGTGAACAAATCGGTAGCGCAGGATGAAATGCTGTCGGGTTGTCAGGTGCACCGCTTCCTGATCCTGCACAAGGAGCTGGATGCCGATGACGGCGAAATGACCCGCACCCGCAAGGTGCGCCGCAAGATCGTGGGCGAGAAGTTCAACGATCTGCTGGAGGCGCTTTATGGTGGCAAATCCGAAATCTACACCGAAACCGAAGTGACCTACGAAGACGGGCGCAAAGGTTCGATCAGTGCCACGCTGGAAATCCGTGATGTGGCGGTGGTGCCGGTCAAGCAGAAGGTGGCGGCAGAATGAACACAATGACCGAAAACTCTACGGTGGGTTATGTCACCGATGACGGGCGCCAGATTGGTGGCACCATTATGGAGATGAAAAACATCACGCTGCGTTTTGGCGGTGTGGTGGCGATTGAAAACATCAGCTTCGACATTCACGAGGGCGAAATTCGCGCTATCATCGGCCCCAATGGCGCCGGTAAATCGTCAATGCTGAACGTGATCAGCGGCTTTTACCACCCGCAAGAGGGCGAAGTCTGGTTTAACGGCAAGAAACGTCCTTCGATGAAACCTTTCGAGGTGGCAGAGCAGGGCATTGCGCGAACCTTCCAAAATATTGCCCTGTTCAAGGGGATGACCACGCTGGACAACATTATGACCGGGCGTCTGACCAAGATGAAAACCGGAATGCTGTCGCAGGCGATCTGGTGGGGCAAGGCTGCCAAAGAAGAAGAAGAACACCGCCAAAAGGTCGAGGAGATCATCGATTTCCTTGAAATCCAGGCGATCCGCAAAACGCCTGTGGGCCGCTTGCCCTATGGTTTGCAAAAGCGGGTTGAGCTGGGTCGTGCGCTTGCCGCCGAACCGAAATTGCTGCTGTTGGACGAACCGATGGCCGGCATGAACGTCGAGGAAAAAGAGGACATGTCCCGCTTTATTCTGGATGTGAATGACGAATTCGGCACTACAATTGCACTTATCGAACATGACATGGGCGTGGTGATGGATATTTCCGACCGCGTGGTTGTAATGGATTACGGCAAAAAGATTGGCGATGGCACACCGTCCGAGGTGTTGGCCAACCAAGAAGTAATCGACGCCTATCTGGGGGTAAGCCATGACTAGCGTGAAACGCCACCCCGCACTTGATGCGGGGTCTGCAAGCAACATTCAAAGAGGTCCCGCAACACATGCGGGACTGTGCGGGGAGCAAGCATAATGTCTGCTGAATTCTATTATGGCGTCGAGGTTTTCCTGAACGGGTTGATGGCCGGGGTGATGTATTCACTGGTGGCGCTGGGCTTTGTGCTGATCTTCAAGGCGTCCGGTATCTTCAATTATGCCCAGGGCGTGATGGCCCTGTTTGCGGCGATGACACTGGTGGGTCTGCAAACCGGTCAGGTGCCGTTTTCACATCTGATCAATGCCACGTTCGGGGTGCATATAACGCATTTCGGTTGGGAGTTGCCGGCGCTGGTGGCAATTTTTCTGACAGTTCTGGTGATGATATTGTTTGCCTTTCTGGTGGAACGGCTGGTGCTGAAGCATCTGGTAAACCAGGAACCGATCATCCTGTTTATGGCGACGATTGGTCTGGCCTATTTCATGGAAGGTTTTGGCGACCTGATGTGGGGCTCGGACATCAAGAAACTGGATGTGGGCATCCCGCAGGGCGGCAATGTGTGGGTTGAAAACCATACTGCGTTTCTGGGCGGGGATGATTTTTACGGCTTCTATCTGGATACGCTGGATATTATCGCGGCTTTGGTCGCAATCGTGCTGGTGACGGTGCTGGTGCTGTTCTCGCAATATACCAAAACCGGCCGTGCGTTGCGGGCGGTGGCCGATGACCATCAGGCGGCCCTGTCTGTCGGGATTTCCCTGCGCACCATCTGGGTGATCGTCTGGTCTATTGCGGGTTTCGTTGCGCTGGTGGCCGGTATCATGTGGGGGTCCAAATCGGGCGTGCAGTTCTCGTTGTCGCTGATCGCACTCAAGGCGCTGCCGGTGCTGATGCTGGGCGGCTTTACCTCGATCCCCGGCGCGATTGTCGGCGGGCTGATCATCGGGGTGGGCGAAAAGATGTTCGATTTCCTGATTGGCTCCCCTTATCTGGGTGGCGCGACGGAAAACTGGTTTGCCTATGTGCTGGCACTATTGTTCCTTGTCTTTCGGCCGCAGGGGCTGTTTGGCGAAAAAATCATCGAGAGGGTTTAGGATATGCTTTACCGCGAAGCCGGCGATTTCAAGACGTCCTACGCCGAGGACAACCAGACCTTTCCGATCAAATTCGATCGCTATGCCTATTACCTGTTGCTGGTTGCGGCCTTTGGTGTGGTGCCGTTTTTCATCAATGACTACTGGGCCAATGCGGTTCTGGTGCCGTTCCTGATCTATGCGATTGCAACCATCGGGCTGAATATCCTGATCGGCTATTGCGGACAGCTTAGCCTGGGGACCGGCGGGTTTATGGCGGTGGGGGCCTTTGCCTCCTACAAGCTGATGACGGCCTTCCCCGAGGTTTCGATCATTGTCCATATTCTGCTGGCGGGTGGTATCACTGCGCTGGTCGGGATGGCGTTTGGTCTGCCCAGTTTGCGGATCAAGGGGTTCTATCTGGCGGTGGCCACACTGGCCGCACAGTTCTTTCTGGTCTGGTTGTTCAACCGTGTGCCGTGGTTCTATAACTACTCGGCTTCGGGTCAGATCAGCGCGCCGGAACGTAGCGTGTTCGGTATCAATGTCACCGGTCCCAATGTGGACGCCTGGGCGCAATATATGGTCTGTCTGGTGTTTGTATTTGCCAGTGCCTGGCTGGCCCGCAACCTGACACGCGGGACCATGGGGCGCAGCTGGATGGCGATCCGTGATATGGATATTGCCGCCGAGATCATCGGGGTGAACCCGCTAAAGGCTAAATTGACTGCCTTTGCTGTGTCGTCCTTTTTCATTGGCATTGCCGGTGCATTGCTGTTCACTGTCTATCTGGGCGCTGCCGAAGTGGGCGAAGCCTTTGGCATCCAGAAATCGTTTCTGGTGCTGTTTATGGTGATCATTGGCGGGCTTGGCTCGATCTTTGGTTCATTCGCCGGTGCGGCATTCATGGTGTTGCTGCCTGTATTGCTGAAAAACGTGCTGGTGGGCGGTATGAACTGGCCAACAGATGTGGCTGCGCATTTCCAGTTTGTCATCGTTGGCGCACTGATCATCGCGTTCCTTATTCTGGAGCCACACGGGCTGGCCCAACTGTGGCGCGTCGCGAAAGAAAAACTAAGACTTTGGCCGTTCCCGCACTAGGGAATGACCGGATATAACAGATCGGGAAAACCCCGACGCGGGATAATTCGAGAATACTAAAATTCAACGGAGGAGAACTACGAATGAAATTGAAACTTGCAACACTGGCACTGTCGGCCCTTATGGCCGCAGCCCCGGCGATGGCCGAACTGGTCTATCCGTCGCTGTCCTATCGCACCGGCCCTTATGCCGCTGGCGGTATTCCTTTTGCCGATGGCTATGCCGACTACTTTACCCTGCTGAACGAACGTGATGGCGGTATCGGTGGCGTTAAAGCCAAAGTTCTGGAATGCGAAACCGGCTATTCCACCGAAAAAGGTGTGGAATGCTATGAATCCACCAAAGGCGAAGGCGCGCTGGTGTATCAGCCGCTGTCGACCGGCATCACCTATCAGCTGATCCCCAAAGTGACAGCTGACGGCATTCCGATGCACACAATGGGCTATGGCCGTACATCTGCCGCCAACGGCAAGGTGTTCAGCAATGTGTTCAACTATCCTGCCAACTACTGGAATGGTGCCTCGCTGGCTATCAACCATCTGCTGGACATCAACGGCGGGGATATCAAGGGCAAAAAAGTTGCGCTGGTTTATCACAACTCGGCCTACGGCAAAGAGCCAATCCGCACGCTGGAAGAACTGGCCAAAAAGCACGGGTTTGAACTGAGCCTGCTGGCCGTTGACCATCCCGGTCAGGAGCAGAAATCGCAGTGGCTGCAAATCCGCCGCGAGAAGCCTGACTATGTTCTGATGTGGGGCTGGGGCGTAATGAACCAGGTTGCCATTCAGGAAGCTGTGAACATTCGTTTCCCGATGGAAAACTTCATCGGTATCTGGTGGTCCGGTTCTGAAAACGACGTGCTGCCTGCTGGCGATGCCGCAAACGGCTACAAGGCTGTGACATTCCACAATGTTGGCAATGACTTCCCGGTATTCGACGACATCCAGAAATATGTTGTGGATACAGGCAAAGCTGCCGGTGCTGGCGACCAGATCGGCACAGTGCTGTATAACCGCGGTCTTTATGCAGCGATGCTTGCTGCCGAAGCCACCCGCAAGGCACAGGAACTGTCCGGCAACGCCCAGATCACCGCAGCAGATATGCGTAACGGTATGGAAGCGCTGGAAATCACCGAAGAACGTATGACCGAACTGGGCATGCCCGGCTTTGGCCCGTCGTTCAAGGTATCCTGCGCCAACCACGGT
Source organism: Marinosulfonomonas sp. (assembly GCA_015494385.1). Taxonomy (GTDB): domain Bacteria; phylum Pseudomonadota; class Alphaproteobacteria; order Rhodobacterales; family Rhodobacteraceae; genus Profundibacter. The sequence continues at coordinate 1,453 of WGBJ01000285.1, read as the reverse complement.
GGCCCCGGCACAGGTGCAATCCAGCAGTGGGATGCAGCCGCCAAGGAATGGAAGCTGATTTCCGACTTTGGTCCGTCCGACATGGAAGTAATCCAGCCGCTGATCGACGAAGACTCGATGGCCTATGCCAAAGAGAACAACATCACTCCGCGTGACTGTAACTAATCCAACTGCCCGGGCTGCCATTTGGCGGCCCGGGCAACAGTTTGAACATTTGGGATAAATAAAATGCTCGACGCCGGTAACACACAAGAGACCCTGCTAGAGGTCAACAATATCGAGGTGATCTACAACCATGTGATCCTTGTGCTGAAGGGCGTCAGCCTGTCGGTTCCAAAGGGCGGCATCACCGCGCTGATGGGCGGCAACGGGGCGGGGAAAACCACCACCCTGAAAGCGATTTCAAACCTGCTGTGGTCTGAACGCGGCGAGGTGACCAAAGGCACGATCACCTATCGCGGCAATGACACCAGCGAATTGAACCCGTCCGATATGGTGCGCCGTGGCGTCATTCAGGTGATGGAGGGGCGTCACTGTTTTGAACACCTGACCGTCGAGGAAAACCTGCTGACCGGCGCCTATACGCGCAAGGACGGCAAGGGGGCGGTCAACGCCGACCTTGAAATGGTCTATAACTATTTTCCACGCCTGAAAGAGCGGCGTAAATCACAGGCCGGTTACACATCGGGCGGCGAGCAACAGATGGTTGCCATGGGCCGCGCCCTGATGAGCCGCCCTGAAACCGTGCTGCTGGATGAACCCTCGATGGGTTTGGCGCCGCAGCTGGTGGAACAGATTTTCGAGATTGTAAAATCGATCAACGAAAAGGAAGGCGTGTCTTTCCTGCTGGCCGAGCAAAACACCAATATGGCCCTGCGCTATTCGCATTACGGCTATATTCTGGAATCCGGCCGCGTGGTGATGGACGGCCCGGCCGCCGATCTGCGCGAGAATCCTGATGTGAAAGAATTCTATCTGGGCGTTTCCGAGGACGGGCGCAAATCATTCCGCGATGTGCGTTCCTATCGTCGTCGCAAGAGGTGGCTAAGCTGATGCGGGGCGAGGATATGCAGTATTTTGACGAGTTGGAAACCCGATCTGCCGATGAACGCGCCGCCGATCTGGCCAAGGCGCTGCCACAGCAGATCGCCCGCGCCAAAACAGCACCCGGCATTGCCGCCCTGTTGGGGGATGTTGACCCGGCGTCGGTGACTTCGGTTGCCGATCTGGCCGCGCTGCCTGTCATCCGTAAATCCGAACTGGTTTCGGCACAGGCCGCGAACGCGCCGTTTGGCGGGTTCACCACGGTTTCGGCAGACGGGTTTGAACATGTCCACCAGTCCCCCGGCCCGATCTATGAACCCGGTCGTATATCCGGTGACTGGTGGCGGATTGGTCGTTTCCTGCACGCGGCAGGTATAGGCAAGGGCGATATTATCCAGAACTGTTTTGG
>WGBJ01000284.1 GCA_015494385.1 Marinosulfonomonas sp. | reverse complement strand
TCTATAAGGTGGTGCTGCCACAGGCGGCCACGGGCATTGCCTCGACCGCGATTTTCTGCCTGATCTTTGCCTGGAACGAATACGCCTTTGCGGTGTTGCTGACCTCGGGCACGGCGCAAACCGCGCCACCGTTCATCCCCACCATCATCGGGGTTGGCGGGCAGGACTGGCCGGCGGTGGCAGCGGGTGCGACGATCTTCCTGATGCCGGTTATGATTTTCACCATCCTGCTGCGCAAACATCTGCTGCGCGGGATCACATTCGGGGCGGTGCGCAAATGAGCGGATTTTTCAAAGGGTTATTGCGGTTTCGTCGCGGCGCATGGGAAATGCTGGCCTCGGTTCTGATTGCTTTGGGGGTGTTTATGATGATGCAATCCTTCTGGATGGTTGCATTCACCTATTCATTCCTTGTCACATTGGTCGGCACGGTGATGTTCATCATCGTCAGCCATTTTCCGGAATAGATCATGGCGCAGATAATTATCAAAAACCTTCGTAAGGATTTCGGCGATTTCACCGCCGTGCAGGAGTCCAGTTTCACCATCGAGGATGGCGAATTCTTTATGCTGCTTGGTCCGTCGGGCTGCGGTAAAACCACCACTTTGCGCATGATTGCAGGGCTGGAATTGCCCACCTCGGGCGAGGTGTTCATTGACGGTAAAGAGGTCAGCCAGAAACCGGCGCGCGAACGCGATATTGCCTTTGTTTTCCAGATGTTCGCGCTCTATCCTCATCTGAATGTGCGCAACAATATCAGCTACCCTCTGAAAAGTCAGGGCATGCCCAAGGCGCAGATCAAACAGAAGGTGGGCGAAGTGGCGCGCATTCTGGGGATCGAGGATATTTTGAACAAACCGGTCGGTGGCCTGTCCGGTGGCGACCGTCAGCGCGTGGCGCTGGGACGGGCGATTGTGCGGGATCCCAAGGCGTTCCTGATGGACGAACCGCTGGGCGCGCTGGACGCCGAATTCCGCGAGCATATGGCCGAGGAGCTGCGCGCCCTGCACGACCGCATGGGCGCTTCCACGGTTTACGTCACCCACGATCAGCTGGAAGCGATGCAGATGGGCGACAAGATCGTGGTGATGAACCACGGTGTTGTGGAACAATTCGGCGTGCCACAGGAAATCTATGACTGGCCCGCAACCATGTTTGTGGCTGATTTCATTGGCTCGCCGAGCATGAATTTCCTGCATTTTCAGGGGGATGTGGGGATTGGCGACCGCACGGTCCATCTGGATGGCCACAGTTTCTATGTGCCGGAACAATTGCAAGGCGCATCCGGTGATCTGGTGTTCGGCATCCGCCCGGAAAACGTAAGTTTCAGCGACAGCGCGCCCTATCGGGGGCAGGTGGTGGCAAGCGAATATCTGGGCACAACCCAGATTGTTACGCTCGACACGCCGAACGGCACCATAAAGGCGCGGATTCCATCGGACAGGCCCGTCAAGGCGGGGGATGCGGTGGGATTAAACTTTAACCCGCGCAATGTGACGCTGTTTGACAAGGGCACCGGCAAGGCGCTGCTGTCCGAAGGCAACAAAGGAGTGCTGGATCATGGCTGAAGTCAGCTTGAAAAACCTGTGCAAATCCTTTGGCAGTCAGGTGGCACTGGACAATGTAACAATGACGGTGCCGGATGGTTCATTCGTGGTGCTGCTGGGGCCGACCGGTGCCGGTAAAACCACCACGTTGCGTCTTATTTCGGGGCTGGACAGGCCCGACAGCGGGCAGATCCTGATTGACGGTGTGGATGTGGCCAGCCTGTCGCCCGCGCAACGCGATGTGGCGATGGTGTTCCAGCAATATTCGCTCTATCCACATCTTTCGGTGCGCGATAATCTGGCCTTTCCGCTGAAATCGCCCGTGTTGCGCACGCCCCCTGATGAAATCACCCGCAAGGTGGACGAGGTGGCGGCAGTTTTGCAGATTTCGCACAAGCTGGACAACAAGGCGACCGAACTGTCGGGCGGCGAGATGCAGCGGGTTTCGATTGGCCGTGCCTTGGTGCGGGACCCGCAGATTTACCTGATGGATGAACCGCTTAGCTCGCTGGATGCCAAGCTGCGTTCGGATTTGCGGATCGAACTGAAACGCATTCAGGCCAGTCTGGGCGCGACATTGCTCTATGTCACCCACGACCAGATCGAAGCGATGACCATGGCGACCCATGTCGGCGTGCTGGATCAGGGCCGGCTGGTTCAATTCGGCACTCCGCGGCAGGTTTACGAGGATCCGGTCAGCATCTATGTGGCCAGCCGGCTTGGCTCGCCGAAAATCAACATTCTGCCCGCTGATCTGTTCCCCGATGCCCCTGCGGCGGCTGTGAATATCGGCTTGCGGCCGGAACACATTCTGATCGGGGCAGGGGTGCAGGCCACCGTGGTCCGGGTGGAGCATCTGGGCGACCAGACCCGCCTGCATCTGGATATTTCCGGCACCCCCCTGATCACCCTGACCGAGGCCCACACCACATTAACCAAAGGCGACAGTATCGCCATCACCCCCGAAAACCCCCTGTATTTTAACGCCAGCGGCGACCGCTTGAAGTAAGGAG
>WGBJ01000283.1 GCA_015494385.1 Marinosulfonomonas sp. | reverse complement strand
ATCGGTATATTGCTCCAGCGTATCCGCCTGATCGCCCACCATCGGGGAAAACTTGCGTTTCAGCCGTTCGGCGGACAGCTGGATCGGGGTCAGCGGGTTCTTGATTTCATGTGCGATCCGGCGGGCCACATCGCCCCAGGCCGCCATTCGTTGCGCGGAAACCAGATCGGTAACATCGTCAAAGGCAATCACATAGCCCTCGAGCCGCCCGTCATCATTGCGCCGTGTGCTGATGCGCACCAGCAGATTTTCCAGCTTGCCGTCGCGGGTCAGTTTGATTTCTTCCTGCACCACTTCGGTATTCTTGTCGCGCAGTTTTTGCAGCAACGGGCCGAATTCCGGCACGGCCACGGTAATATCGCCGCTGTTTTCGTCCGGCAGCGCCAGCAGCCGTTCGGCAGACCGGTTTACAAAGGTGACCTTGCCATTGGCATCCACCCCGACAACCCCCGACGCAACCGAGGACAGCACGGAATCAAACAACCGCCTGCGGCGTTCAATCTGTCGTGTGTTTTCCAGCAGCGTATCGCGCTGCCCCTTCAACTGTTTTGTCATCTGGTTGAAATAGCGCCCCAGCATGGCAATTTCATCGTCGCCGGTTTCCTCGACAACCTGCACATCCAGATCCCCCGTCCCCACCTGTTGCGCGGCCCCCGCCAGACGGCCCACAGGGCGCGAGAGGCGTTCGGCAAACCACAGGCCCAGCCAGATCGCCGCCAGAATAAGGATCACCGCAAAGCCGATATACAAAAGGCCGAATTCAAACAGCATCTTGCCGCGGTCTTTTTCCAGTTGCTGATACAACAGCGCGGTTTCCTGCGTGTCATCCAGCAGGTTCAGGATGTCGCCATCCACAACGCGGCTGACATACAGATAGCGGTCCACATAGGCGTCCAGCTTTTTCAGGGCGCGGAATTCGTTGTTGTCCCAGTCCTGAATGATCACCAGTTCGCCCTGATCCGCCTTGGCAATATCTTCAGGTGACGGTGCCTCGTAATCAAACAGATAGGATCGCGCCCCGCGCGCCCGCAGGCGGGCACCGCCATCAATCACATAGGCTTCGCGCAACCCCCGCTGGATCTGGGCCTGCCCCTGTGTCAGCAATTCACGCAGATCGCCATCATTCAGGAAAAACGTCGATTGCCGCGCACGGTTCAGGTAATTGGCAAGGGCTTCGGTGTCTTTGGTCAGGGCAACGCGGTGTTCCTCCTGATAGGCCTGCGCCGCCTCAAGCGAGGTGCCGACCACTTGTCGCACGCGGTCCGAAAACCACCCCTCAAGCCCGACATTAACGGTCAAAACCGCGAATACAGCCACCAGAATGGTCGGGATCAGGGCAACCACCGCAAACACGCCGGTCAAACGCAGGTGCAACCGCGATCCGGCCGAATGGGCGCGGCGCGCGGCAACCATTTTGGCCACCCGTTGCAACACCAATGCCGCCACCACAAGGATATAGACCAGATCGGTCAGCAGCATCAGCCGCAGGCTGGGGGCGTTTGCCCCTTTGTCCAGCGGTCCAAGGATTACGAATGTGGCAATCGCCAATACCGGCCCGAGCAGCACAAGGCCCAAAGTCGCCGCATTTTGCACACGTCTCCGGCGCCGCAAACGGCTTAATTTTTCAAAGGTTGCGCTTTTGGCAGGGCCTGACACCTGTTGCCCGCTTTCCTCTAATGCACCGCCTTGCACGTCACGATTGTGTGGCGCAAAGCCGTAAAACCACCATATTGCGTGTCCTCGTTACCGGCTGATGCCAATGGGCCACGCTTAATGTTGCCCTTTTACACCAGTTTGCGACGGCGTGTCACGCGAATATCGAGGTCTGTAATCTTCTTTCGCAGGGTATTTCGGTTGATCCCCAACAGATCCGCGCATTTCGCCTGATTCCCGCCGGTGGCCTCAAGCGCGATTTCCAGCAATGGGCGCTCCATTTCATGCAAAATACGCGGATACAGGCCGGGGGGTGGCAAGGCGCCACCATGCAAATCGAAATAGCGTTGCAAATGGCGCGCAATCGAGGCTGATAGCTTGTCCCCCTGCCCGCGCTGCATGACCGGCTCAATCGCGGGTTGTCCACCCAGGGCCTGTTCGGCCTCGCTCAGGGTGATTTCAGCCTGCCCGCTGGTGGCGGCAAGGCGTTTCAGGCAGTTTTCCAACTGACGCACATTGCCGGGCCAACTGTAGCTGCGCATCAGTTTCATCGCATCCGGTGACAAAACATGCGTGCCATCCTCATCCGCATTCCGCCCCAGAAAAAACTCGGCCAAAAGCGGGATGTCATCCACACGGTCGCGCAGGGCCGGCACCGCCAGCGATACACCGTTCAGACGGTAAAACAGGTCTTGCCTGAAATCGCCTGCATCCATTTTGGCGGCCAGATCGGCCTGCGTGGTGGCCATGATACGCGGGGAATTGTCGCCCAGACGGTCCATCAGGCGGGCCACCTGCCCCTGAATATTCCATTCCAGATCAGACACTTCGTCAAATACCAGCGTTCCGGTGCCTGCGCGGGCCAGCATCCGGTCCAACCCGTCGGGTGTGGTCAGATCGGACGGGTTCACCACCACAAAGGGCAGCGCGCGCCGGTCGCTGAAATCGTGGATGGTGCGGGCGATCAGGGATTTTCCCGTGCCGCTTTCGCCACTGATCAGCACCGGCAGATCACCGTTAACCACCCGCGCAATCAGCCGGTAAATCTCTTGCATCACACCGGTGCGCCCGACCAGCGGCAATTCGCTTTCGGCCTGCTTGGGGCTGCTTGCGGGGCTGTTCACACGCCGTTTCAACGCCAAGGCCCGCGCGCTGCGTTTCATCAGGTCGGGCAGATCAAACGGTTTTGGCAGATAGTCGAACGCCTTGGCCTCGGTCGCCTTGATCGCCGTCATAATGGTGTTCTGGGCCGAGATCACGATCACCGGCAACTCGTCCCGTGCCTCGCTGATTTTTGGCAGCATTTCCAACCCGTTACCGTCCGGCATCACCACATCCGAGATCACCAGATCGCCTTTGCCCTCGTCCACCCAGCGCATCAAGGTCACAAGCGACGATGTGGCATGCACCTTGCAGCCTGCCCGCGTGAAGGCCTGCGTCAGAACCGTGCGGATCGTGCGGTCATCGTCGGCGATTAGAACTGTGCCATCCATCTATTCGGCTCCTTTATCGGCGGGGGCTTTGGGCAGGGAAATGCGAAACACCGTGTTGCCTGGCTCGGATTCGACTGAAATCCACCCCTCGTGTTCGGCAATGATTTTCGACACCAGCGCCAGCCCCAGTCCGGTGCCGTTTTCACGCCCCGACACAAACGGATCGAACACATCATTGGCAATATCGGGCGGCAGGCCCGGACCGTTATCGATGATTTCCACCAGAATGGGCAAAGGCGCGCCGCTGCCGTCACTGCGGCGCAGGCGCAAGCCGTTATCAAAACCGGTGCGGATACGGATCACCCCGCCGGCCTTGGGCGCGGCCTCGGCGGCGTTTTTCAACAGGTTCAGCACCACTTGCATCAACTGGTCCGCATCGGCCCATGTGGGCGGCAAGGAGGGATCATACTCTTCGATGATCTGCATATGCGCGGCGAACCCGACCTGCGCCGATATGCGGGCGCGGTCCACTACATCGTGGATATTGACCACGCGGCGGTTGGGCGGCGACAGGTTGCCGAACTGTTCCACCTGATCCAGCAGGGCGACAATGCGGCGGGCCTCGGACACGATAAGGTCAGTCATTTCAAGGTCTTGCGGCGGCAGGTTCATGGCCAGAAGTTGCGCGGCTCCGGTAATACCCGCCAGCGGGTTCTTGATTTCATGGGCCAGCATTTCAGCCATGCCGATGGCGGATTTTGCCGCGGATTTCGACGCCGGTCCGCCGCCGCCATCCTTGTTCTGGCGCGGGATGATCAGCATCAGCAGGCGCGGGTCATCCGGCGCCATCGGTGTGATCTGGATATTGCATCGCTGGGGGCTGCGGCCCCGATGGGCGGCCTCGATATCGTTGATAAACAGCGGTCCATGCGTGCGCCGCACCCGCTGGATCGATTCCAGCAAGGGGGCGTTGATCGTCAGACGCTCGCCCACCTGCTTGCCCTTCAGCGATTTGGCCGAGGTCACAAGGAACCCTTCGGCAGCAGGGTTAACGGCGGTGATGCTATTGTCCGGATCAATCAGCAGCGCCGGCGTTGGCAGCGCGTTCCAGAGGCTTGCAAAACTCATGCTGCTTGCCTTTCGCCCGTCAATGCCTCGGGCAGCAGGGACAGGACTGTGGCGGGGTCAACTTCGGTCAGCAGGCGTTTGCGCATCTCGGGCGGGGTGCCTGTGTGGTCCATATACCAGCCCAGATGTTTGCGCGCGTTGCGGTTGCCCATTTTCACGCCGTAAAAATCGATCATCGCCTCGTAATGCTCGGCCACCAGATCGACCAACGCCGCGCCTGTCGGGATCACGGGGGGCGGTGTGCCATACAGATCGGCGGCGATTTCGGCCAGCCGCCAGGGCGCCCCCTGCGTCCCGCGTCCGACCATCACGCCATCGGCACCCGAAGCTCGCAACGCCGCGCGCGCATGCGCACTGGTTCTGATGTCGCCATTGGCGATAACGGGGATGCTGACCGCCTGTTTGATCGGCGCGATGGCGGCCCAATCGGCGCTGCCTTTGTAAAACTGGCAACGGGTGCGGCCGTGGATGGTGATCATCTGGATGCCCGCGTTTTCGGCACGTTGCGCCAGCGTGGTCGCGTTCAGGCTGGCATCGTCCCAGCCCAGACGGGTTTTCAGCGTCACCGGCACATCGACCGCCCCCACCACGGCGTCAATCAGGCGCAAGGCATGGTCCAGATCGCGCATCAGGGCCGAGCCGGAATAGCCGCTGACCACCTTTTTCGCCGGACACCCCATGTTGATATCAATAATCCGCGCGCCGTTTGCGGCCACTATACGGGCAGCTTCGGCAATCGGTTCAGGCTCGCGACCGGCCAGTTGCACGGCGGTGTTTTCCTCCTCCAGCCCCAGTT
>WGBJ01000282.1 GCA_015494385.1 Marinosulfonomonas sp. | reverse complement strand
CGCTGGGCGGACGGGCGATGGACCCGAATGCGCGGGCGAAATATCTGAATTCGCCGGAAACGGAATTGTTCGACAAGGGCCGTAGCCTCTATAACCACGGCCCCGCGCGTGAAGCGGCGGGCAAAGGTGCGCCGCTGATCGTGGCCGAGGGGTATATGGACGTGATCGCACTGGTCGAGGCGGGGTTTGCCGCCTGTGTTGCCCCGCTGGGCACCGCAATCACCGAGAGCCAGTTGCAAATGATGTGGCGGGTATCGCCCGAGCCGGTGATCGCACTGGACGGGGATCGCGCCGGTTTGCAGGCGGCATTGCGGCTGATTGATCTGGCGCTGCCGTTGCTGGAGGCGGGACAGTCGTTGCGCTTTGCCCTGATGCCCGAGGGGATGGACCCCGACGATGTGCTGAAACAGCAGGGTAGAGGCGCCATGCAACGCCTGCTGGATGGTGCATTGCCAATGGTGCAACTGCTGTGGCGGCGCGAGGTTGAAGGCGGTGTGTTTGACAGCCCCGAGCGCAAGGCCGCGCTGGATAAAAAGCTGCGCGCAGCGATTGCCAAGATCAAGGATCCGTCCATTCGCGGCCATTACGGCGAGGCGATCAAACAGATGCGTTGGGAGCTGTTCGCGCCAAAACGCAGCGACAAAAAGGGGCCGTGGAAGGGCAAGCCCGCACCGGTGCAGCCCAGCACGAAATCGTCCTTGCTGGTCAGTGCGGGGCAGGGGGCCGAGGAACATTTACGCGAGGCGGTCATTCTGGCCACGTTGGTCCTGAACCCCGATATCCTGCCGGATTTCGAGGGCGAGCTGGAGCGGCTGGATTTCACTTCACCCGAACACCGCCATTTGCGCGATTGCCTGTTGCGGTTCAGCGGTGCTGCGGATTTGCGCGACCGGATCGAGGTCGAGGCGGGGGCCGCGCTGGCCTCGGTTCTGGCCCCGCGCCATGTGCAGATTTCACCGGCGGTGCGTGCGCCCGGTGATGCCGAAGTTGCGGCCATGTGCGTGGCCGAGGAACTGGCCAAACTAGCCGCCAAACGCGGTGCCCAACGCGAGATCGAAGATGCGATCGAGGATATCAGCGGGGTGGCGGATGAAGGTCTGACATGGCGCCTGAAACAGGCCGCCGAGGCGCGTGACAAAGCGGTGCGCAGCGAAAACGAGGACAAGGCGATATTCGACACAGCCCCCAGCGGTGCCCAGATTGACCGCGAGGAACGCGACGCTTTTGCCCGTTTGATGCAGGAAATCGAACAAAACAGTGGTGCAAAAGCCAAAAAGTGAACGCTTTGCTAAGGAACAGGTAAAGAAAACAGGGTAAACGTGTTGCGAATCAGTGATTCGGTGTGTTGATTCGTTTCAGCACTCAAAAACCGAATCACCTAGTCCCTGAAAGGACCTTGTAGATGGCCGCGAAAGAAGCAACATCCCGTAAAGCCAACGATCAGGACAACGACGAGATTGCCGATACCGGCATGGCCGCCGTCAAAAAGATGATCGCCGACGGGCGTGAACGGGGTTACGTTACTTATGATCAGTTGAACAAGGTTATGCCGCCCGAACAGGTCTCGAGCGAGCAGATCGAGGATGTGATGTCGATGCTGTCGGAAATGGGCATCAACATCATCGAGGACGACGAGGAAGAGGACAAGGGGCCGACAGATCTGGCCACCACAACGGGGACCAAAGACATCGCCCTGACCGTCACCGGCGGCGAAAAACTGGACCGCACCGATGACCCCGTGCGCATGTATCTGCGCGAAATGGGCAGTGTGGAACTGCTCAGCCGTGAAGGCGAAATCGCGATTGCCAAGCGGATCGAGGCCGGCCGTAACACGATGATCCTTGGGCTGTGCGAAAGCCCGCTGACCTTTAACGCGATCACCATCTGGCGCGACGAATTGCTGGCCGAGGAAATTCTGCTGCGCGATGTGATCGATCTGGAAACCACCTTTGGCAACCATATGGGCGAGGACGAGGAAGAAGAACCTGTCGTCGCCCCCGTCGCCGGCGCCGCCCCTGCCGAAAAGAAAGAGGCCACGCAGGAACTGGATGCCGATGGCAATCCGATTGCCACCGATGACGATGATGATGACGAGGACGAACAGGCCAACATGTCGCTGGCCGCAATGGAAGCCGCGCTGAAACCGCGGGTTCTGGAAACGCTGGACCTGATTGCACGCGATTACGCCAAATTGTCGGAAATGCAGGATACACGGATTTCGGCCACTTTGAACGAGGACGAGAGTTTCTCGAAAAAGGCCGAGACAACCTATCAAAAGCTGCGCTCGGAAATTGTGACACTGGTGAATGAATTACACCTGCACAACAACCGGATCGAGGCGCTGATTGACCAGCTGTATGGCGTCAACCGCAAGATCATGTCGATTGACAGCAACATGGTGAAACTGGCCGATCAGGCGCGCATCAACCGGCGCGAATTCATCGAGGCCTACCGCGATCACGAGCTGGACCCGATGTGGCTGGAGCAGATGGGCGAAAAGACCGGCCGTGGCTGGCAGGCGCTGCTGGAGCGCTCGACCCCGAAAATCGAAGAACTGCGCGCCGAGATGGCGCAGGTGGGGCAGTATGTCGGGCTGGATATTCCCGAATTTCGCCGCATCGTGCAGCAGGTTCAAAAGGGTGAAAAAGAGGCGCGTCAGGCGAAAAAGGAAATGGTCGAGGCCAACCTGCGTCTGGTGATCTCGATCGCCAAGAAATACACCAACCGCGGCTTGCAATTCCTTGATCTTATTCAGGAAGGCAACATCGGCCTGATGAAGGCGGTGGATAAATTCGAATACCGCCGCGGTTACAAATTCAGCACCTATGCGACGTGGTGGATCCGTCAGGCGATCACCCGGTCCATCGCCGATCAGGCCCGCACCATCCGTATTCCGGTGCATATGATCGAAACCATCAACAAACTGGTGCGCACCGGTCGTCAGATGCTGCACGAAATCGGTCGCGAACCCACGCCCGAGGAATTGGCCGAAAAGCTGCAAATGCCGCTTGAGAAGGTGCGCAAGGTGATGAAGATCGCCAAAGAGCCGATCAGCCTCGAAACCCCGATTGGCGACGAGGAAGATTCGCAACTGGGTGATTTCATCGAGGATAAAAACGCGGTGCTGCCGCTGGATTCGGCCATTCAGGAAAACCTGAAGGAAACCACCACGCGGGTGCTGTCATCGCTGACACCACGCGAGGAACGGGTGCTGCGGATGCGCTTTGGCATCGGCATGAACACGGATCACACGCTGGAAGAAGTGGGGCAGCAGTTTTCTGTGACGCGGGAACGTATCCGGCAGATCGAGGCCAAGGCGCTAAGGAAGCTGAAGCATCCGAGCCGGAGCAGGAAGTTGCGGAGTTTCCTGGATCAGTAGGATTTGTTGAGATGGAGGGGGGTAGGCGTGACTGGAGTTCTTAAATCTCCGATTGTTGCGATAGCTCTCTTCATTGCCGTAGTTGTCGTAGTTGCCGGGATTCTATTTTTTGTTGATGACAACATTTTAATCCCGGCAATTGCATTCTTTACCGGGATACAAAAGGCCGGCCCTGCTCTGTGGCGTCGCCTTTTTTGGAAGAGTGCCGAGGGCGAAGTGGTTGGGCTTTGTAAGGCTACGACTTTGGAGCTTCCATCGGTCGTATATCGTTATCGTGTTGCGGGCCAAGAGTACGAAGGCTCTGCGAATGAAAACCCTAAGTGGCACAAAAAATGGCAAAAAATAGATATTGATTATAAGCCCGATCAACCCGCTATTAGCAGGTATACGAGTGACTTTAGCGAGTTTGTTATCGGGTGGGGGTTTATTGTTGTCGGGCTGATTTTTGTGTTTCTCTTACAGTAACCCGGGCGGCTACCGTAGGGCGGGGTTCACCCCGCCACTACCGCCACCACCACAAACGCTCCGTCTAATTCCACCCCAACCGGCGGGGTGAACCCCGCCCTACGCCCATTCCGCCCTTTACCCGCGCCCCGATGCCGGTATCATTGCGGATATGCAAACCACCTTCACCA
>WGBJ01000281.1 GCA_015494385.1 Marinosulfonomonas sp. | reverse complement strand
GGTGAAACAGTGTCCTTTGGAAAACACAAAAGGACGCAAACCCAAGGCTTGCGTCCTTTCGTTTTTCGAGAATCAGCAGATTAGCCCAGAGCTTTGACCCGGGCGGACAGGCGCGACATTTTGCGCGCAACTGTGTTCTTGTGGAAGATGCCGCGCGAGACGCCACGCATCAGCTCTGGCTGTGCTGCACGCAGGGCAGCCTGTGCTGCTTCCTTGTCGCCGCTTTCGATGGCTTCTTCTACTTTACGCAGGAAGGTGCGAACGCGTGTGCGACGGGCTTTGTTGATCTGGTAACGGCGCTCGTTCTGGCGGGCGCGTTTCTTTGCTTGGGGCGAATTTGCCATGTGTCGGTTTCCCTTTCAGGGGTCAGTTTACTATTTCGTTCGCGCAAAATGGCCCCGTCCGGGTTTATAACCGGTCGTTCCGGCCAAAGCGGGCCTCTCACGCATGTATCGCGGCCTAATAGGATAGAATCATCCAAATTGAAAGGCCAAATTTCAGCCCGCTTTATTTGCCGCGGAACTGTGCCTCGCGTTTTTCCAGAAAGGCGTTCATGCCTTCGGACTGATCCTCGGTGGCGAACAGCGAATGGAACAGGCGGCGTTCAAACAACAGCCCTTCGCGCAGGCTTGTTTCATAAGACCGGTTCACCGCCTCTTTGACGGCCATTGTCGTCAGCAGGGATTTTTCAGCGATCTTTTGCGCAGCGGCCATTGCCTCGTCCATCAGCTTTTTCGCTGGCACAACGCGACTGACCAGACCGGAGCGTTCAGCCTCGTCCGCGTCCATGAAACGGCCTGTCAGGTGCATTTCCATGGATTTGGATTTACCCACAAACCGCGTCAGACGCTGGGTGCCGCCGATACCGGCCACCACGCCCAGATTGATTTCGGGCTGGCCGAATTTCGCATTGTCCGCCGCAAGGATGAAATCGCACATCATGGCCAATTCACAGCCACCGCCCAGCGCGTAACCGGCCACAGCGGCAATCACGGGTTTGCGCATTTTCAGCAATTGTTCGGTTTCGGTGCCAAAGAAATCGGACATGAACATATCAACAAAGCTTTTGTCGGCCATTTCCTTGATGTCGGCGCCGGCCGCAAATGCCTTTTCCGATCCGGTGATGACAACACAGCGCACCTTTTCGTTTTCATCCGCAGCCTTCAACGCATCCGCCAATTCCCCCAGCAGTTGGGAGTTCAGCGCATTCAGCGCCTCGGGCCGGTTCAGTTTGATAAGGGCAACGTGGTCTTCGGTTTCGACGATTAGGGTCTCGTAAGCCATGGAATCATGCCAAGTTGTTTCTATTGGGAACGATTCCCTAGCATTTCTGACCAAGGGTTCAAGTTATCTTTGGCATTGCGCACAATAGAAAGTTGAGCGTCCCCCCTGCGTGATTCGCCAGATTTTGCCGTTACAGCCCTTGGTTAGACAGGGTTCCCCCTCGCGTCCGTAGGCACGAAAGCTGTGTTGAAAATATCCCAGTTCGCCATCGGCCTGACGATAATCCTTCAGGGATGATCCGCCCGAATCGATGGCCTCGTTCAACACATCACGGATGGCGGGCACCAGGGATCGCACCCGTGTTGCCGACAACTGCCCCGCCTTGCGCGTCGGGGAAATCCCGGTTCGCAGCAGCACTTCGCAGACATAGATATTGCCCAGCCCCGAAACGATTTTCTGATCCAGAAGCGCGGTTTTGATCGGGGTGTTCCGGCCCTTTAACCGGTCCAGAAGATAAGCTTCGTCAAAGCTGTTTCCCAATGGCTCCGGCCCCAGACTGGCCAGCAGCTTGTGCCCTTCGGCCTGTTCGGTGGCCACCAGATCCATCGCCCCGAAGCGGCGCGTATCGTTGAACACCACGCGGGCATCATCCTGCATATGAAATACAACATGGTCGTGTTTCTGGATGTCGGGATGATCACCTTTGGAAATCAGCATCCGCCCCGACATGCCCAGATGGATCAACAGGGTTTCCCCCGAATCCAGATCAGCCAGAATGTATTTCGATCGCCGCCGCAGCCGTTCCACCCGCTTGCCGGTCAGCCGCTGTTCCATCCCGTCGGGAAACGGCCAGCGCAAATCGGGGCGGCGCACCTGCGCACGAATGATCTGTTTGCCCTCCATAACAGGGATCAGCCCGCGACGGACTGTCTCGACTTCGGGTAATTCGGGCATATGCGGCTCCCTCTCATTGTATCGGGCGGCAAGGGTATTATAAGGGGGTCAAGTATCAAGGATGATCCGACAATGAGCAACAGCAACGAAAAAACCACCCACTTCGGTTTCCGGACCGTCGCCGAGGATGAAAAGGCCGGAATGGTTCACGGCGTATTTTCCAATGTCGCCAGCAAATACGATGTGATGAATGACGCCATGTCGATGGGCATCCACCGTATCTGGAAGGACGCGATGATGAACTGGCTGGCCCCGCGCGCCGGTCAAAAGCTGCTGGATGTGGCCGGTGGCACCGGTGATATTTCCTTTCGCTTTCTGAAACGGGCCGGACGGGCACACGCCACGGTGCTGGACCTGACCGAACCGATGCTGGTCGAGGGCGCCAAACGGGCCGAGGCCTCGCAACTGGCGGACCAGCTGGATTGGGTGGTGGGGGACGCGATGGCGCTGCCGTTCAAGGACAACACCTTTGACGTTTACACCATTTCCTTCGGCATCCGGAACGTAACCCGCATTGCCGATGCCCTGTCCGAAGCCTTCCGCGTGTTGCGCCCCGGCGGGCGGTTGATGGTTCTGGAATTCAGCCAGATCCCCAATGACATGATGCAAAAGGTTTACGACCTCTATTCCTTTAACATCATCCCGCGTCTGGGGCAGCTGATTGCCAATGATCGCGACAGTTACCAGTATCTGGTCGAATCCATCCGCAAATTCCCGGATCAGGAAACATTCGCGCAAATGATCCGCGAGGCAGGCTTTGAAAACGTGAAGTACCGCAATATGTCGATGGGCATCGCGGCGCTTCATTCGGGGTGGAAAATCTAGCAGATGCGCGGACCTCACAATATCTGGCGGCTGATCCGCACAGCGGCCACGTTCGAGCGCACGGGCGCCCTGGGTGTGGTGCTGGATGAAATGGATGCGCCCACCTCGATCCGTGTCGTGGTGCGGTTGTTTGGCTGGACCATGCGCTGGGCGGGCCTGAAGGGCGATCCGAACATGCCGCCCGTTACGC